>JAFDVT010000733.1 GCA_018268875.1 Acidobacteriota bacterium | reverse complement strand
GAAGATCGTATTGCCGGACGGGTCCAGAAGGTCGAAGGTTCGCGCGCCCCATTCCTCGTCTTTGGGAGCGCGCAGCATGGGGACGTTCCGGCCCGTCCATTCGTTGTAATAGCCGTCCACGTCATCGACGTGAAGCGAAAGGCAGGCCTCGCGACCGTGGCCCGACATCGGGCAGTCGATGGTGATCTCCATGCCTCCGCGGGCAACGCCCAGGAGTCCCGAACGGCCGTCGTCTTCGGTGTGTTCCCAGGTGACGTGGAAGCCCAGTCCGTTGACGTAAAACTCTTTGGCGGAGGCAAGGTCGTCGGCCGGGAGAATAGCTACCGCTTTGTCCATGCAGCACATTGTAATGGGAAATCCGCGTTGGGCGAATGAGTCACAACCTACGGTAAGGCGCGTATAATGGCCGAACCGCCATGATCTCGAAGTTGCCATCCATCAATTCCCAAGGCGTTTCGCGACGCAATCTGCTGCGCGGCCTGGCCGCTACCGGAACCGGTCTGCTGGGCACGCGATCGCTGCCCGCGTTCGCTTTGCCGGACGACAAGATCAAAGCCATCCGCTATTTCACCAACTCCGGCGACGCCAACGGACGGCAGGGCCAACCGATGGTCAATCAATCCACCAACGTGGTCATGATCGAAACCCAGCGTGGACTGGTTGGCATCGGCGAAGGCGGAGAACCGCGAACGATGGAAGAATGCGCGGCCATGCTGATTGGCCTCGATCCTTTCCGCATCGAACAGCACTGGCAACGCATGATGCGCGGCTATTTTTATCCGGCCGGCCGTGAAAAACTGCACTCCCTGGGAGCTCTCGACCTCGCACTCTGGGACCTCAAAGGCAAAGCGCTTGATGTGCCCGTCTGGCAGCTTCTTGGCGGCAAAGCCCGCGATCACATCGAACTGTATTCCACGGTGTTTCCGAGACCCGCCGGCGGCACGCTCGAAGACGCCGCCCGTGCCTGCCGCGATGCCGGTTTCCGCACCTACCGCTACGCCACCGACAATCCACGAGAACGCGTGGTCGACCGGTTCAAGCTGGTTCGCAAGATGTACGAGGACTGCGTTCTGCTCCACAAAGGCGCGGGCGACGGCGGTTGGGCCATTGACTTCCATACCGAGCTCGACCTTCCGGACGCCATCAACCTTGCCACCTTGCTGGAGCCGCTGCATCCCTACTTCTGCGAGGACCTGATTCGCAGCGAAAACGTTCTGTCGTACGAAACGGTGCGGCAACGCACCAAGGTTCCCATCGCGGTGGGCGAGCAATTCGGCTACAAGTGGGACATCAATACACTGATCGAAAAGCAACTCATCGACTACACGCGAGTGACCCTGCCGAACGTCGGCGGCATCACCGAGTTTATGAAGATCATCGCCCTGGCGGAAACTCACTACATCGGCATGATTCCGCATTTCACAGGCCCCATCGCGGAAGCGGCGCTGGTACACTGCCTCGCCGCCACGTCGGTGATCGCGTTGATGGAAATGCTCGGAAACGGCACCAGGACTTGGCCCTACCTGCCCAAGGTCTACGATTTCAAGGACGGCAAGCTCTGGCCGAATGACCGCCCGGGGTTGGGAGTGCAAGTGGATACCAGCAAGCTCACCAAGATCGGCGAATACACCACCTATCGCGCGGGGATGCTTATGAACATGCGTCCCGACGGGTCGTTCACGAACTGGTAAACCGCCGGGATCTGGGCTGTTTCCGTAGAGGACTGCGCATATCTGTCTGAGGCGGCAGAATTCCGTGTCCGATACGACCACAACACCCAAGCAGGGCGACCACGTCTTCAACGACCTCAGTACGGCCATCGTACGCCCGTTTGAGACCATCAAGTCCTTGCCAGAAGGCCGGATGTTCGTCTTCGAGCATCTGGTTAAGTTCGACGATTCGATGCGCGAGTTGAGCGAACGTCCGGACCTCCAGGAGTCGCGCAAGTACAGCGCGATGGATGGCGACGAGCAGGACGCGTTTCAACGTCCTCCGGCACAGTTCCAGTCGCTGTCGCGAGTGGAGTTGCAGGCGCTGCACGATGCCAACGCGGCGGCGTTCGGAGCGGCGGCCGCGAGGTACGAACTGGCAACGCTGGAAGTGGTTTATTCGCTGGTGGAGCAGGCCATTTCACCGGGAAACGCGAGCCTGCCCAACTGCGGTAATGCGTTTCCAGCAGATGTTCCAGTCCTCCTACGACCCGGCGTCGGCGCTGGTGCTGATTCTGGCGAGAACCAAGCGGGAGGCTGTGGCCAAGCAGAGCCCTTGTTACAACGTGGCATTTCAGGTGATGCAGTCGTTGCAGCGGCCTGCCAACTGGAGCGCGCCGTATGCGAACGCGGTCGATACTTCGTCGGCCACCGGCAAGCTCATCGACGGAATTGGTTCCTCGATGCGGAAGCTGGAATCGATGCGAATGCTAGGGATGTCGATGACGGAACGGATGCGGATCGAGATGTCGCCGTACCTGAAGGAGAGTGCGGCAAAGCGCGGCGGCGAACTGAGCCGGACGCTGCACGCGCTGCACGGAAAGATCCAAAAACTGCGCTCGTAAACGCTTCAGGCCGGTTGTTCGCCGCGGTCGGCCATTTCCATCCAGTCCAGGTCTTCTTCCACGATGTGCAAGGCATCGTCCCCGATCAGGCGGGCCGAGCGCAGGGCGGTCAGTTCCCGGCGGGCCGCGCCCAGGGCGTTACGCCGCAAGGGCGTATGGAGCAAGTTGCTGTCCGAGCTGTTCCGGCCCCTTTCCGGTGACAGAACACGCGTCAGGTCCTGCCGAAGGATTCCCGCCGGCTCGGTCTGGTCGTCGGCGAACGTCGCCAGCGCGGCAGCCAGAATCTTTTCTCTCGCTTTGGATGCCTCCTGGCCCACCAAGTCGTCGTCGTCCAGTTTCAGGAAGCAGAGCAGAGGTCCCAGGGTAAGGCCCTGCAGCACCAGGGTTCCTACGACGACGGCAAACGCGGTCAGCAGCATCAACTCGCGGTACGGGAATTCCGGCGGCAAGGCCATCGCCGCAGCCAGGGTGAGGATGCCTCGCATGCCGGACCAGGCGACGATCAACGCCCGTCCCGCGCGGCCGCCTTTGCCCTTTCGGCATCGCACCGCGTTGCCGGGGGCCAGCAGCGTGTCGAACGTCAGATGCCAGGCCAGGCGCACCAGGATCACAGTAGCCAGCACGGCGAGGCTGATGGTCAGGTACGGCCACAGTTTTTCGGCCGGCAGACTCATCAGGATGGGCCGAAGCTGCAGTCCGATAAAGATGAACGCCAGGATATTGACCAGAAATACGACGGTTTCCCAAACCGCGTAGGTCGGTACGCGCATGCGGGCGGGAATCACCAACGGCGAACTGCGGGCCAGCGTCATGGCGTAGGACACCATCGTCAAAACGCCCGACAATCCGGCGTGTTCCGCGAAGATCCATACCGCAAGCGTCGAGACAAACTGCAGGATGATCGACGTGGGCACATGTTCGATGGGGGCAAAGACGCGAATGGCGCAATAGCCGATGAGCGGACCGACCAACAGACTGCCGAGGACGGAAATCAGGAACGCGGGCGCGACGGCGGTGATCGAAAAACTGCCGGCCAGTGCCGCGCTCACAGCCAGGCGGAAGATCAGCAGCGAACTCGCGTCGTTGAGCAGGCTTTCGCCTTCGAGGATGGTCAGAATCCGGTGCGGAGGTTGCAATGGCCTGAGGACGGCGGTGGCCGCCGCGGCGTCGGGTGGCGCTACCACCGCTCCCAGGGCGATGGCGGCGGCGAGTGGAATGTCCGGCAGAAGGTAACGAAGCACCAAGGCGACAGCGATCGTGGTGAGTCCCACGGCGACCACGACAAGGCTGGTTAGCGTCGCCCAGTTGGCCCGCAAATCGCGCGGCGAGGCGTCAAACGCGGCGTCGAGCAGAACCGGGGCGATGAACAGCGCGAGCGCGAGGTCGGGCGGCAGGCTGAACGAAGGCACGCCGGGGATCAGGGCCAGCAACGCGCCGCCAATGGCGAGGAATACCGGGTACGGCGCGCCAACTTTGCGGGCGGCCGCCGCAAGCAGTACGGCGGTCGCAATCATGCCCAGCCAGAGTTCGAGTTCGTGCATGCTTCCTTGATTATTTGTGCACGCGAACGTGCTTAAACGGCGAGGTCTGTCCGGAGACGATGGAAACGCGCGTAATCGGTACCTTGAAATGCGCGGCGAAGAGTTCCAAAACTGCTTCGTTCGCTTTGCCTTTTTCGGGTACGGCGGTGACCTTCACTTTCCACGTGCCATCCTCCATCTGGCCGACGATTTCGTCTTTGGCGGCCTTGGGGATGACCTTAACGCGGATGATCATACCGGAAGTGTGTCAATGGTGGACAGGGAAGGATTCGAACCTTCGTACGCCGCAAGGGCGGACAGATTTACAGTCTGTTGGCTTTAACCACTCACCCACCTGTCCATCTTTTAAGGAGGGGTGCATTGCCTCAGGGGGAACCCGGGCGCGCACTCGCTAGAATAGCACGAACCGCTACGGCCGCACGACTTCGAATTCGTAATAATTGGACGCCGTGCCGTTACGGAAAGCGGTCAACAGATAGATGCCCGGTTCGAGCAGCTGGGCGTCGACGGCAAGGGACGCCCCGGCCGGCGCTTTGGCGATGGAACGCTCGGTGGTTACCAGGGAAAGGTCGAAGGCGTCGGCCGGTTCTTTCACGACGAATTCGACGATGCCGCCGCTGTGTGGATCGACCGTCAGTCGAGGGCGGTCCGCCTGGCCTCGCGTGATGGCGGCGAGTTCGAAGGTGTGCCTCGTCTTTTCGCCGGCGGTTGTGGACGGGGCGTTGGGCGCCTCGCACGGCCGCGCGACGCCGCAGGTTGTAAAAAAGGCGAGTAGTATCAACGCAGCGGTGGCCGCAAGACCTCCAAAGATCCACCACAGGCGCTTGCGGGCCGGTTGACTCTGCTTCACCAGTTGGCGGGCCAGGGCGAGCCGGGCCTGTCCTTCCGGCGAACCCACCAGGCGTTCCTCAAACGCGACGCGCCATTCGCCGGGCAATTCGCCACGGACGTAGGCATCGAACAGTTCCTGTTCGGCTTCCACCACGCGATCCGAAGTCTCCGGGTTTTCGATGACTTGGCCCTGGAAGGTCTCACGGTCGACGCGCGGCATCTGTCCGAGCAGGTATTCGAATTCCCGCGCCAGATCGGGGCGTGTGCGCCGCGCCGAGTCGGGGCCGGTGGAATCAGACATTTTCATCCTTTGTGTCGCGATCGGGAGAAACATCACGGCGATGTGCGGCGGCGAGGCATTCGCGGATCGAAGCCTCCAGCTTTTCGCGCAGGCGGAGCGCGCGGTTGCGCAGCGAGTTCAGGGAAATCTTGCGTTCGGCGGCCATTTTGCGGCGTTGTTCGATGCGCGCGGTGGCGTCGCCTTTGTAGTATTCGAGGAGCAGTTGGCGGGACTCGGCGGGCAGGTCGCTCAGGCAACGGTCGAAACAGCGAACCTCCGCCGTGTCGGGCCCGGGAGGCTTGGGAGCGGGAAAATGCAGCACCTGCCGGTGTTGTTCGCGCCCCTGGTTGCGCAGCGCTTCCTTAGCTACCAGCCGCGCGACGCCGCTCGCATAGGCGAGGACATTGTGGATCTTTTCGCCGCCGTCCACGAGCCTGGTGGCGACGCGATTGAGCGTTTCGTCGGCCGCATCCTCGGGAAGGGAGCAGCCTTCCCAGGCAAAGAACCGGATGAGCCGCAGGCGCAATGCCTCGTAGGCTTCGGCGCGTCCTTCGGCGGCGGGCGAGAGTGCCGCGAGCAAAGCGTCGAACGCCGGTTGATCGAGCGGAGCGCTCAACGCCATTCCCCCTGCAGTACGAAACCGGCCCAGTAGTACGGATGGGACCATTCGGGCTTGGCGCGGATCGCGTCCACCGCGGCGCGCATCGACGCGGACATCGATTGTTTGCGCAGCAGCAATGCCTTATAAAATTCGGCCATCCATTGTGTCGTGGAACGATCCTCGACATCCCACAAGGTGGCGAGCACGGAGCGGGCGCCGGCGTATTGAAAACCTCGCGTCAGGCTGATCAGACCTTCGCCGGGGAGCGCAGAACCGGTCGCGGTGCGGCAGGCGCTGAGGGTAACCAGACGCGCCCGCAGATCGAGCTTGTAGATTTCCTGTAGCCGCACAAAAGGTTCCAAACGATTTCCGCGTGAATCGAGCGCGGAAAGGACCACCCGCGACAATTCCGGGTAAACGGGATCGGTGACGGCATGGGTCGCGAAGTGCAAAATACTATAATTGCGAACCGCGGAATCGAACAGCAAACGGCGGGAAGCGTCGCGGTCGAGGGCTTGCCGGGTAGCAGCGGGAGCGAGGGCGGCGATTGCGGTTGCCTCAAGCCGGGAGAATCGCAGGCGCGGCAGTTCCGGCGGGAACGCGGGGTCGGCGAAGACGAGGATGGAGTCCTGTTTTCGAGGCGGCGCTGGGGTGGATCGCTGGAGTTCCAGCGCGGCGGCGGAGGGCAGGTACGCGACCTCGACGGTGGAGTTCCGAACGGCGGGGAGGACGGCGAAGGGTACGGTTTCCAGAGGTCCTTCGGCGGCGACGATCAGGCGTTTCCAGCCAGGCACGGCGCGAAGTTGCAGGGCCGATTCGAGGTTCGCGGCGTGGGTCTGCCAGTCAGCACTTTTTGTTGTGATGGCGCGGCTGAGGGTGGCGATGGCGGCTTCGATTTTGGCGCGGCCAGGTAGCGCGCGCATCGCGATGGCGTTCGCGGTGACGACCCAGACGTAGCTGCGTCCGTAGAACATCAGAACGTCGCCGGGCCGCAGGAGTTTGCGCATCGCGGCGGCGGTCATGCGAGGCGGTTCGACGAGGCTGGCGTAGCGGGGGCTGCTCTTTCGAACGGCTTCCGACGCATCGCGGGCTTGGGCCAGCGCGGCTTCGAGTTCCTGTTTGAGCTTGGCTTCTGTCGCGGGCTTGACCGGCGTCGACGCGAGGCGTTCGAGGCGCGCGGCCAGGGTATTGACGCGGCGCAACGCGGCTTGTTCACTACTAGTGTCCACACCGTCGCGGATCTGCGAGAGGACATCGCCCAAACGGTCGGTAAGCTGGCGTCCGCGAGATTGTTCGGCGGCTTCGAGCGCTTCCTCCTTATTGCCCTGCGCGGCGAGGACGTCCACGCGGAACTCGTAGAAGTCGCTTTTTGACGCGAGGTACGACGCGCGAAGGTCCTGGCTGACGAGGCTGGCGCGCGAGTCCTCAATTTCGCTAATCGCCTCGGAAATGGCGGCTTCCGCGGCCGCGAGATCGCCGCTCGCGCGGTAGGCATGGGCGAGGGAACCAAGGGTGAGGATGAGTCCGGTACGGTCCCGCAAGGCACGGCGTTCGGCGAGCGCCTCGCGCAGGAGTTCCAACCGGCGAGGTCCGGAATGGGCTTCAGCAAGCGCGTGCAGCGTGTAGGCGGCGCCCCAACGGTCGCCGAGTTCCCGTTTGAGTTGCAGGGAACGTTCGAAGTTGGCGATGGCGGCGGCGTACTGTTGGCGGCCCGCCTGCGCGTTGCCGATGTTCTGTAGCGCGTACGCCATG
>JAFDVT010000732.1 GCA_018268875.1 Acidobacteriota bacterium | reverse complement strand
GGCCGTACAGTAAGGTCATGACGATTCGTCCGTTTGACGAGCAGCGCGACCGTGACGCCTTCAAAAGCCTGAACGAGGAATGGATTTTGCGTTTCTTCGCCATGGAAGAGCAGGACCGCCTCGTCCTCGGCGACCCCAAGACGCACATCATGGACCATGGCGGGCGAATCCTCATGGCGTACGACGGCGAACAGGCGATTGGCTGCTGCGCGCTCATCCCGTGCCATGTCCACGAAGGCGTTTTGGAACTCGCCAAGCTCGCCGTCGCGCCGGATTTGCGGGGCCAGGGATTAGGCCGGAAAATCGTGGAAGCGACGCTCGACGAAGCGCGCGCGATGGGTGCAAAGTCGGTGCGCCTCGAAACCAGTTCCAAGCTCGCCAACGCGGTACGGCTGTATGAGTCGGTCGGCTTCCGCCACGTGCCGCCGGAACCGTCGCCGTTCACCCGCGCCAACGTCTTTATGGAACTGCCCTTGTAGCGGCGCGCGCACTGCTACCATGCCGCTTTGGACAACATCACCCATTCGCTCGTCGGCCTCATGCTGTCTCGCGCCGGACTCAACCGCCTGGCTGGACCCAAAGCCAGCCTCCTGCTGATCCTCGCCGCGAACGCTCCCGATAGCGACGCCGTGAGCTGGGCCTGGGGTTCCGCCGCGAACCTGCGCTACCACCGCGGCATCACGCACGCCTGGATCTTTGTCCCGGTGATGGCGCTCCTGCCGCTCGTCATCACCTGGTGGTTCACGCGCAAGAGCGAGGGAGCCTGGTCGTGGTGGAAAGCGTATCTCGCCGCCATCATCGGCGTCTCGAGCCACCTGCTGCTCGACTGGACCAACTCCTACGGCATCCGAACGCTGCTGCCATTTTCTTCCGAATGGCTCAGCCTGCACACGACGTTCGTGGTCGACCCGTATGTTTGGGGTGTGTTGACGCTAGCTGTCGTAGGGCCGTTTTTGAGTTCGCTCGTGAGTGGCGAAATCGGCGGCAAACGCGCCTCCGGACGGGGTTGGGCGATCTTTGCGCTGGTGTTTCTGGGCCTGTACACCGAAGGCCGGTACATGGCGCATGAACACGCCATCGCGACCTTGAATACGCGGATGTATAACGGAGAGTCGCCGCGCCGCGTCGGTGCGTTTCCACAGTTCGCGAGCCCGATGCGTTGGAGCGCGGTGGTGGAGTTACCCGATGCGTACTGGGTCTCCGAAGTCGATCTCCTGCGCGAGTTTGACCCCACAGACGGGCGTATTTTCTTTAAGGCCACCGCTGGTCCCGCCATTGAGGCGGCCAAGCGGACCGATCCGTTCCAGGCGTTTGTGGACTTCAACCAGTGGCCGCTCTGGCGGGTGACGCCCATGTCGTCGCCCGAAGGTTCGCAAAACGTGGAACTGTTTGACCTGCGGTTCGGCAATCCCACGGCGCCCGGGTTTCTCGCCGATGCGTTGGTGCTACCTGGCAATCAGGTGGATAAGCCCGAGTTTCGCTTCGGCGCGGGCCGGTTGAAGCGCGATTAGCGCATCATCCTGCCGCCGTAGCCGCGCCCGGACAACATCTGAACCGGCCCGAACTGCGAAAATCCAACCGGATCCGTGTACCACCAGTAGCCACCCGCGGCGAGCACTGCCAGCCCACCGTACATCACGATTTTCGTCACCATACTTTGCAGTATGGCCTTCGATCCGCGAGTTGTAAATAAGGTTACTTACTCATGTTCTTACTCGTAACGCAATGCGAGGATGGGGTCGATTCGAGCGGCGCGGCGGGCTGGGATCAGTCCGGCGAGGCTCGCCACGGCGACCAGGACGGCGAGCGTCACACCGGCGATCATCGGGTCGGTCGCCTGAATGCCGTACAGTAGTTGCGACGCGACATAGCGGCCGAGCGCCATCGCGGACGGGATGCCGACTACCAATCCGATGGCGAGCAGCGTCAGAACCTCGCGCATCACCAGCCAGACCACCGAACCGGGCTTGGCGCCAAGAGCCAGGCGTACGCCCATTTCCTTGGTGCGGCGCGCCACGACGAACGCCATGACGCCGTACAGGCCGATCGCGGCGAGTAGGGTGGCCAGCAATCCGAAGCCCGCCGACAGCAGCGCGATCAGCCGTTCGGTCAGCAACGTCTGATCCAGCCTCGATTCGAGCGTCGTCATCTGCGTAATCGGTACGTTCGGCGCCAGATTCTTCACCAGCGTTTGGATGTTCTGGAACGCGATGTTGGAACCGCTGGTTGTGCGTACATAAAACGCGGCGCCGTTCTTGCCCCACACCGGCACGAACACCTGGCGGCGAACGCCTTCGCGTGGACCCTCGTACAGCGAATCCTCCACCACGCCGACGATTTCGATGTTCAGCTTGCGATTGTCCGGCCCGCCTTGTCCGATGTGCCGGCCGACGGCGCTTTGGCCTTTGAAGAAATGCTCAGCGAACTTGCGGTTCACCACCGCCACCGACCAATCGCCTTCTTTCTGATCGGAGGTGCGGAAGTCCCGGCCTTCGAGCAGGCGGACGCCCATGGTGTCAAAGTAGCCGGGCGAGACAGAATTCATGAACGCCTGCATGTCCTCGCCGTCCTTGGCCTGGTGACCTTCGACGTGCATACTGCTGTCCCACTCGTCACCGGCAAGCACTTGTACGGTTGCTGTTCCGGCTGCTTTGACATTGGGCATCGCGCGTAGTTGCGTGAGTAGTTCGCCGTACAGGTGCATGGTGCGAGGAGCGTCGTAACCCGACATGGCGGGCGACAGATAAAACGTCACCAGATTGTTCATGTCCTTGAAGCCGGTTTCGGCGGCCTTGAGATTTTGCAGGCTCCGGACGAACAAACCCGCGCCGAACAACAGCAGGAAGCTGAGCGCCACTTGCGCGGCCACCAGTCCTTTGCGAAGCACGACGGACCCTCCGCCGGAACCGGCCACCGCGCCTACCGTGTCCTTCAGCGTGCTCCAGAGATCCGGCCGGCTGGCGCGCAGCGCGGGGACCAGGCCGAACAGAATGCCGGTCAGTACCGTAACCGCGAATGTGAATGCCAGTATTCGTCCATCGGGCGTCGCGTCGATCAGTAGGGGGTTGCCTTCGGACGGAATCATGGCGAGCAATACGCGAGTCATCACCACCGAAAGGAGAATGCCCAGAATACCGCCGAAGCCCGACAGGACCACGCTTTCCACCATCAACTGGCGAACCAGTTGCGCACGCGTAGCCCCGATCGACAGGCGAACGGCGATTTCCTTCTGCCGGGCAAACGCGCGGGCGATCAGCAGGTTCGCGACGTTGGCGCAGGCGATCAGAAGTACCAGTCCGACCATCCACATCAGCACCATCAGCGCCTTTGAAAAGTCATTGCGCAACGACGAATAACCGGTGGCGGCGGGTTCCACGTGCAGCGTACCCCGCATGAACTGATCCCGCATGTACTTGCTCCATTTGGAGGCCGCGGGAAGCGTCATTTCGTATTCGCGAAGCTGGCGGAACAGGCCCAGCAGAGGCGCGCCGGCGGATTCGACGGTGTAGCCCGGCTTGAGCCGCGCAAACACCTGTACCCACCGCGTACGGCGGTCGGCCATTTGGACCCAGGTCCATTCCGGCACCATCGCTTCCTTCATCAGAACGGGGACGCGGATTTGCGGCGCGCGCGCCGGGTCGATGCCGGAAAAGCCGGCGGCCGAAACGCCGACGATGGTCATGGGGTAGTTGTTGACGTGGATTTTCTTGCCGATGACGTTGCGATCCCCGGCAAAGCGCGTCATCCAATAGTCGTAGCCAAGCACGGCCACGGGATGCCCCATGTAGGTGCGGTCGTCCTCTTCCGAACTGAACACGCGGCCAAGCGCCGGTTTGACGCCGAGCATGGTGAAGTAATTGCCGGACACCATTTCCGCGTTGACGCGCTCGGTCTGGTTGTCGATCGTCACCGACGTATCGGTCAAACGGCGGCACAGGACTTCTGCCAACGGTTGAGCCTTCTGTTGAAAGTCCTGATACATCGGATACGAGTGCATCCGGGAACCCATGTTGCTGCCGTTGTGGGCGCCGCGCTGAAACAGCATGACAAGTTCGTCGGGATTGCGAACCGGCAACTGGCGAAGGACAAGCTGATCGATCAGCGTGAAGATCGCCGTGTTGGCTCCGATGCCCAAGGCCAGCGACAGGATCGCGATGCTGGCAAACAAGGGACTGCGGCGGATGGCGCGCAACGAGAACTTCAGATCGGCGAGGATACCCTGCATCATGCAATCAATACGAATCATTCGCCGTCC
>JAFDVT010000731.1 GCA_018268875.1 Acidobacteriota bacterium | reverse complement strand
GCACGACTGTCGGCGAATTGGTGCAGGCGCTCGCTCCTGAGTGGGTACGCGAACGCGCGGCGGAACAGTTGGATGCCGACGAACTGGTGCGCGCTCTCCGCCGGATTGCCAATCGAATTCCTCCAAACGCGCCGGTGATTCCGCCGGAACAGTGGCGCCGCGAGCATCTCTACGGGGTGGATGAGGATTGATGTGAACGACGGCTTCGTGTTGGCCGACACGAACGTCTATGCCAGGACAATTCAGGCCAACGATCCGTTTCATGAAGAAGCGATTCTCGCTATGAGAGTCTTGCGCAGGACCGGACACACGCTTTGTCTTGTGCCTCAGAATCTCTACGAACTTTGGGTGGTCGCTACCCGGCCATTGACGAAGAATGGATATGGATTGAGTCCGTCGGAAGCGGAAGCGCTACTCGACGACCTCGCGATCGCATACACGCTTGTGCGCGATGTCCCCGAAGTTTACGACGAATGGCTTCGGCTCGTATTGGACTTTCAGATTGCCGGAGTTCCTGCCCACGACGCACGGCTGGTGGCGGCGATGCGCGTGCATGGCATCTCCAACCTGCTCACCTACAACACTCGCGACTTTGTCCGGTATCCCGGCATCAACCTTCTGCACCCATTGCAGGTTGTTGAAACGTCACCGCAAAAGTAAAAGGCTACTCTTGCGAGTAGCCTTGATATCGTTATGGCGGAGAGGGCGGGATTCGAACCCGCGGTACCGCTAGTAGCAGTACGACGGTTTAGCAAACCGCTGCTTTCGACCACTCAGCCACCTCTCCGCGAGCGGTCTTCACCTATCGTAGCATGGGCGGTCTCACGGCCGCCCATGAAAACAGCTCTATCCTTGCAGCGTATCCGACATCGACTGCAACATCCGGCTCAACGTCGCGTCGCTCTGCTTCAGCTCGTCGATCTTGTTGATCGAATGCAAGACGGTGGTGTGGTGCTTGCCACCGAAATAGCGCCCGATTTCCGGTAGCGACGCCTGCGTCAGCTCGCGAACCAGGTACATCGCAACCTGCCTCGGATACGAGATCTGGCGGGCGTTGGTCTTCATCTTCAACTGGCCGGGCGTCAGATTGAACCGCTCGCCCACCACTTTCAGAATCTGTTCCATCGACACGCGCTTTTCGGGCGACGCCGTCAGATGCTTCAACACCTGCTGCGCCATTCCGATGTTGATCGCCACGCCGCTTACCGACGAGTACGCAATCAACTTCACCAGCGCGCCTTCGAGCTCGCGAACGCTGGTCTTCGTCTTGGTCGCGACAAACACCCGAACGTCTTCCGGCAGGTCGACACCTTCTTCGCCGGCCTTCTTGTCCAGGATCGCCATCTTCGTTTCGAGGTCCGGCGGCTGAACGTCCACCATCAGACCCCATTCAAAGCGCGACCGCAGCCGTTCCACCAGGCCCGGCGTGTTCTTGGGCGCGGCGTCCGACGAAATCACGATCTGCTTCTGATGATCGAATAGCTCGTTGAACGTATGGAAGAACTCTTCCTGCGTCCGTTCCTTGCCAGCGATCACCTGAATATCGTCCACCAACAGAATGTCGGCCGAACGGTAATGCTTCTGAAAGAGGTTCATGCGCTCGGTGCGGATGCAGTGGATCATCTCGTTCATGAACCGTTCCGCTGTCGTGTAGACAATCCGCAACGAACCGTAATTGGACTGCAAAGCCCGTCCGATGGCGTGCATCAGATGGGTTTTGCCCAGCCCCGTGCCACCGTACAAAAACAACGGATTGTACGAGCGCGACGGGGACTGCGCTACCGCCTGCGCGGCGGCATGCGCAAACTGATTCGACGAACCGACAACAAAGTTCTCGAACGAGAACTTGGGGTTAAGGCTCAAGGCCGGCTTGGCAAAATCCAGGCCGTCGGAAGATGCTGCGCTTGAACCGGAGGCGGCCTGCGACGAGCCGGCTGTTCCCGCGTTGTTGCTGTTGTGGTTGTTGTTATTGCTATCGGTTGTGCCGGTTTCGAATACGATCCCGGCGTATGGCAGCCCCTCCAAGGCCTGCCGCAAAACTGGCGAATACTCTTGTTCGATCCAGGTCTTTGTGACCTTGTCCGGAGTTAGGACCCGGATGGTTCCGGATTCTTCATTCAGAAACTGCGTACGAGCAAACCAGTTCTCATAAGCCTCGTGACTGACTTTTTCCCGAACCCGTTGCCTCACTACTTCCCACGAATCCATCCTGTTAAAAATCTCCCTCGTAGAGACGAAAACACACAAATGCCACAGCTTTTCCACTTCTGTGGAAAGCGTTTACTTCGATCTTTACTTTTTTGGACTTAGGACCACCCGTCCTATATCCTCGAGCTTGTGCCGATGCAGTTCAAAACCTAGCCATCCTCACACCCGTTTGAGGCGTAGGTCCCACCCCTTCTGCGGTGGCCCGCCGCTCGAGAACTTTCCAAGAATACCAACAATCCTCTGTGAATTGGAAGAGGAAAGTGACAACTTTATCACCCTGCTAATTCATAGGGTTACAAGGCTTATCTGTGCATTAATCCGGTGGGAAACATTTTCAATAAAGCTTGTTACTCTTTCGTGACAAGGGCTGTCGCGGACGGTTCTCACCACCACCTTTAAGGGGTCTCCACCTTGGCACTCTTACCCCATAACAGAGGCGTGGACTAGCCCAGAATCCGCCTCGCCTGTTTGACACCGGGCGCGCCATCTGACATACTGAAAAACGTCGCAGCTAGCAGTACGCGACGCCCTCCTCGATGCGGGAGTAACTCAGCTGGTAGAGTGCAACCTTGCCAAGGTTGATGTCGCGGGTTCGAATCCCGTCTCCCGCTCCAAAATCTTAAAAATCCCACAGTCGCCGCTTCTCGAGACATAATGTATGTATCGGGAAAACAGCCGTTGTGCGCGTGGTCCGTAGTCTCTGCGCGCGCCGGCAGTCAGGAACATTGATCCCCCATGCCTTACACACTCAACATAAACGGCAAATCCGTCAGTGTCGATGTGCCCGGCGCGATGCCCCTGCTTTGGGTTTTGCGTGACGAGCTCGACATGTGCGGCACCAAGTTCGGCTGCGGCGCGGGACAGTGCGGTGCTTGCACCGTACACGTCAACGGCGCTCCGGCACGAGCCTGTATCACTCCCATTTCCGCCGCCAACGGCAAAAACATCACCACAATTGAAGGTCTGTCGCCCGACGGCACGCATCCGCTGCAGCTGGCATGGCAGGAAATCGACGTCCCGCAATGCGGCTATTGCCAGGCGGGCCAGATCATGTCGGCCGCGGCGTTGCTTTCGAAAAAGCCAAATCCCACCGACGCCGATATCGACGCGGCCATGGACGGCAACCTTTGCCGTTGCGGAACCTATCTCCGCATCCGGGCGGCGATTCACAAAGCGGCCCATATGTCGTCCGCCCCAGGCTCCGGCAAGCCCACCTCCGCGCCGCCCAGTAGCGCCGGCGGCGGCCAGTAACCGAATCAACACGGAAAGGATACGAACATCTCATGAGCGATAAAAAGATGCGGCGGCGATTCTTCCTGCGTGTGTCGCTGGGCGTTGGCGGCGCGATGGTGTTGGGTGGCGGCATCACACCCGCCGCATTGGCCCAACCGCAACGGCGTCCCGCGGCGGCGCCTCCTCTGCAACCCAGCTCGTTTATCCAGATCGACCCCACCGGCATGGTTACCTTGACCGCCAAGAACCCGGAAATGGGGCAAGGCGTCAAGACCTCCCTTCCGATGCTGCTGGCCGAGGAACTCGACCTCGACTGGAAGATGGTGAAAGTCGTCCAAAGCGACCTGGACGAAACCCGTTACGGTTCGCAATCGGCCGGTGGCAGCAGGTCCACGCCGAACAATTGGGATCTTCTGCGGCGTGTCGGAGCCTCGGCGCGACTGATGCTGCTCGAAGCCGGCGCCAAGCGCATGGGCGTCCCCGCTGCCGAATGCCGTACGGAGCTTGGCAAGGTCATTCACACCTCGAGCGGCAAGAGCGTTGGTTACGGCGAAGTCGCCGCGGAAGCCGCCGCGTTGCCGCTTCCCGATCCCAACGTGGTGAAGCCCAAGGATGCCAAGGATTACAAGATCGTCGGCAAGAGCATGCCGACTGTCGACCTTCCGGCCATCGTCGCGGGCAAGCCGGTGTTCAGCATCGACTTCAAGCTGCCGAATATGCTCTACGCCGTGTTCGAAAAGTGCCCGGTGTACGGCGGCAAAGCGGTGAGCGCGAACCTCGACGAGATCAAGGCGCTGCCCGGCATCAAGGACGCGTTCCTGGTAGAAGGCAACGGCAACCCGGCGAGCCTGTTGAGCGGCGTCGCGATCGTGGCGTCCAAGTGGTGGTACGCGCAGAACGCCCGCAAGAGCCTGAAGGTCACCTGGGACGAAGGTCCGGCCGCCTCGCATTCGAGCGCCGGTTACGACGCCAAGGCCAAGGAACTGTTT
>JAFDVT010000730.1 GCA_018268875.1 Acidobacteriota bacterium | reverse complement strand
GGCGAGGACGGAGCGTGACGGATCGCGCGCAACTGATCGAGGCGCCTTTGCGTACGATCGCGTTTCATTCGAGTTCAGGGTAACTGGTATTGTCGAGTCTGGATGTTGGCGCTTGGTGTACTTTTTCCGGTGATCTGGTTGGCGCAAGGGCGCCTCGAAGACTATCAACGATCGTTCGAATGGCGAGAGCGCGTTCGCGCGGCGGGCTTTGCCTATGCCGAACCGGTGGCGGCGATTCCGAAGTCGAACCGGTTCTGGTACCGGAAAGGCGGCGAGTATTTCGCCGTGGACGCCACCACGGGCTCCAAGACGCGTGTGTTCGATCCGGCGCGCCTTGCCGCATCGCTATCCAGGGTCTCCGGCCTCGCGGTGAACGCTGCCGACCTGCCGTTTACGACGATCGAGTTTACGAACAATGGCGGCTTCATCGAGTTCGTATCGACACTGCGCGGCGAATCGCGCTGGCGCATGAACCTGGATACCTATCAGATTTCGAATGTCGTGCTGCGCGCCGGGGATTCGCGAATTGCCCGTTCGCTGCCGGGGCCGCGAGTGCCGGAACTCGATCGCCCGGTGGCATCGCCGGACGGCAAGACGGAAGTGTTCCTGCGCAATTGGAACATCTGGCAGCGGCCGCCGGGTAAAGAACAGGCCAAACCGCTTAGCTTTGACGGCACGGAGGGCAACTATTACACGCTGTCGCTCGCCGCGTGGTCGCCGGATTCGAAGAAGCTTGCCGTGTACCGCGTGCGCCCCGGGCAGCGGCGGAAGATTCAGTACGTCGAATCGTCGCCGGCCGACCAGGTGCAGCCGCGCTACATCACCACGGAGTACGCCAAGCCGGGCGACGCGTTGGACATCCCGCAGCCGGTGCTGTTCGACTTGGCGTCCGGCGGCCGCATGCTGCAGGTGGACAACTCGCTGTTCCCCAATCCGTATTCGTTGACACGCCTCGAATGGCGGAAGGATTCGCGCGCGTTTACTTTCGAATACAACCAGGGGGGGCATCAGGTGTACCGCGTCATCGAGGTGAATGGCGCCGATGCCAAGGCTCGCGCCATTGTGGACGAGCAGGCCCCGACGTTTTTCTGTTACTACAGCAAGCGGTTTGTCAGCCATGTCGACGACGGCCGCGAACTGGTGTGGATGAGCGAACGCGATGGCTGGAACCACCTGTATCTGTACGACGGTGCGACGGGCGCGGTGAAGAACCAGATCACCAAAGGCTCCTGGGTGGTGCGATCGGTGGCCAAGGTGGACGACGCCAAACGCCAGATCTGGTTTTCCGCCAGCGGCATGCACGCGGGCGCCGATCCGTATTATCGCCACTGGTTCCGCATCAACTTCGACGGCACCGGTCTGACGCCGATCACGCGGTTGCCCGATGCGAACCACGATCTGGCGTTCAGCGACGACATGGCGTACTTCATCGACACGTATTCCACGCCCGCCACGGCGCCTGTCGTGGAGCTTCGAAAGACCGACGATCTGTCGTTGATCGCGACGCTGGAAAAAGACGACGTCGCGCCGCTGGTGTCGAAGCTGGGATGGCGCGCGCCGGAAACGTTCCACGCCAAAGGCCGCGACGGCAGTACCGATATCTGGGGACTCATCTTCCGGCCGTCCCGGTTTGATGCAACGCGCAGGTACCCGGTGCTCGAGTATATTTACGCTGGCCCGCACGACTCGTTCGTACCCAAGACGTTCGCCGGAACGCATTCGATGCAGGCCATGGCGGAACTCGGTTTCATCGTCGTCCAGGTGGATGGCATGGGGACGTCGAACCGGTCCAAGGCTTTTCACGACGTTGCGTGGAAGAACATCGCCGACGCTGGTTTTGCGGACCGCATTGCATGGCATCGCGCCGTGGCCGCAAAGCTTGGGCCCGTGTACGATCTCGCAAGGCTTGGGATCTACGGGCATTCGGCGGGCGGGCAGAACTCCCTCGGCGCGTTGCTGTTTCACCCGGAGTTTTACAAGGCGGCCGCATCGTCGGCCGGTTGCCACGATAACCGCATGGACAAGATCTCCTGGAATGAGCAGTGGATGGGCTGGCCGGTGGGTCCCGAATACATCGCCAGTTCGAATGTGGAACACGCGGCAAAGCTGCGCGGTAAGCTCCTGCTCGCGGTCGGCGAACTGGATACGAACGTCGACCCGGCGTCCACAATGCAGGTGGTGAACGCGCTGATCCAGGCCGGCAAGATGTTCGACCTGCTGGTGCTGCCCGGCAAGAACCACGGCGGCTGGGGCACCTATTATGACCGCAAGCGCGCCGACTTCTTCGTTCGCGAACTGCTCGGCGTCACGCCTCCCGATTGGAATACCGGTTCCTGAAAAAATGACTGAAAAACTAGCGTTGCTCGGCGGTTCGCCGGTTCGTTCGAAAGCGAAGGCGTTTCCCAAATGGCCGTTTGCGAGTCCTCTGGACGCGTCGCGCCTGCAGACGGTGCTCGAAAGCGGCAACTGGGGCGGCTATCCGTTCCCAAACCGGTTCGCCACCGAGTTTCAGAACGCGTTTGCGGCGTATCACGGCGCGAAGTACGCCTGTTGCGTCACCAACGGCACCGCGGCGATCACCATCGCTCTGAAAGCGGCAGGCATCGTCGCCGGCGATGAGGTGATTGTCCCGGCCTACACCTGGGATGGCACCGCGACGGCCGTGCTTGACGCGGGCGCGATCCCGGTTTTCGTCGACGTCGATCCCGACACCTACTGTCTGGATGTTTCGAAGATCACCGTGACGCCAAGGACGCGAGCCATCGTTCCCGTGCATCTCGCGATGCGCTTTACGGACATGACGGCGTTGCGCGCCCTGGCGCGGCGGCACAACCTCGCGATTGTGGAAGACTGTGCGCACGTCCACGGCGGCGAGTACCTGGGCGAGGGCGCTGGCTCCATGGGCGACCTGGGTACGTTCAGCTTTCAGTCGTCGAAGCTGATGACCGCCGGCGAAGGCGGCATCATTCTGACGTCTCGCGAGGACTGTTACGAACTGGTGCAGACGCTGGTGAATTGCGGCCGCGCGGGCAGCACCGGCTACGTTCCCGCCAGGCGTCCCACCGGCGGCAATTACCGTATGACAGAGTTCCAGACGGCGATTCTGCTGGGGCAGTTGGAAATGCTGCCGGATCTGGCGCGGCAACGGGCGGCCCAGGCGGCAAGGCTCGACGAGGCGCTCGCCGCGATCCCGGGCATTTCGCCCCTGCCTCCGCAGAGGGCGATTACGCGCCTGCCGGTGTACAACTATGTGTTCCGGCTTCATGAGTCTGGCATTTCACGGGACCTGTTTTGCGCCGCGGTCGAGGCGGAGGGCGTTCCGTGCGACGGACGTTTTTATGAACCGGTGTATCGCAGCGACCTGTTCGGTCCATCGGCGGAAGAATTTCCCCAGATCGCGGGCATCGACTACCGTAGGAATTTCGATTGTCCCATCGCCGTTCGCGCGGCATATCACGAGTCGGTCTGGCTGCCGCAGTTCGTGCTGCTGGACCCCGCCGACGCGGGCGACGTCGTCGATGCGATTGCCAAAGTCGCCTGCAATCTGGACGGACTGCGCACGGCCGATCCAACGCTAGCCGGTGTCAAAGCGATGAGCCGGGCGGAGCGTCCACGGGTGGAACGGAAAAATTACTAGACCCAAGACCTAAGGCAAAAGGGGGTATGTAAAAGATTTCATATTTGTTCGCCAAGGCACGATACGGTTGATGTGAAATCTCGGATCACTTTCCAAATCACATTCCTGCTGTTGGCCGCGGGCGCCGAAACGGCCGCGTTGGCCCAGAAAACCGACATCGCCAATTGGACCGCTCCCACCTTCTGGACGGCGGATACCAGAAATTCGCAGACCTCGAACAATTTGCCGCAGGTGGGGCAGACGGGTCCCCTGCCGCTTGTTGGAATCACCCCTTGCCGTCTGGTGGACACCCGCGCAAGCCAGGGTTTTCCCGGGCTCTTTGGTCCTCCCACCCTCGCCGGCACGAATGCGACGCGAAACATTCCGGTGCCGCTGGGCGGCTGCGAAATTCCCACTAACGCAAAAGCCTATTCGCTCAATATTACGGTCGTCCCGCCTGGCCCGCTTGGCTATTTGACGGTTTGGCCCACCGGCACGGCGATGCCGGTTGTTTCGACCCTGAACGCGCTCACTGGCGCCGTCACCGCCAATGCCGCCATCGTCGCGGCGGGCACCAACGGTTCGATCTCGGTATACGCCTCGGCTCCCACAGAAGTGGTGATCGATATCAACGGGTATTTCATCGACGCTCCGCAGGCTGGCCCCCCCGGTCCGCAAGGTCCTGTGGGTCCCGCTGGCCCGGTTGGTCCCATCGGTCCCGCCGGTCTAGACGGCATCGCGGGCTCTTCCGGTCCGGTGGGCCCTCCGGGTCCGGTCGGCATGCCGGGCATGCGGGGTCCCAGTGCGCCGGTGGTCCACGCTTCCGTTTACAACGATGTCGGATCGGTGATCAACGTAACCACTGGGGGAGCGTACGTACCGATGAAGACCGTCGCGGTCCAGAGCAACGGCTTCTCCATGGTGGGTGTAAATGGCGAAAGTGACCTCAGCCTCGCGACCGGCGGTACCTACCAGGTCGACTACTGTGTGGAAACCACGCAGGCCGTTACAGCCGGAGCTCGTGTGACATTCGGCCCCGGGACGGTGATGCCCGGTTCCGATATTCCATCGGGTCAGGCCCGATCCAGTTGGTGCCGGTCCAGTCAGCACGACTTTCCCGATGGCACCAATTTGAAGCTGGTCCTTTACGGCTACACCGGAAACGTCACTCTGCTCAATCCAGGCGGAATGGTCTTTAACGTGAGGCGCGTCAACTAATCCTTCATGCGCCTCGGTTGGGGTTGCGCGCGCCGCATTCCGGCCACGGGTGCAAAGAACCAAGATTCAAACAGGGAAAACTCGAAAATGTGTGAAAAAGACAATATTTGTTCGCGCCCGTACGCTGCGGCGCGCGTGAAATCCCGGGTCGCTTTCCAAGTCACCTGCCTGCTGCTAGCCGCAGGCGCCGGAACCGCCGCGTTGGCCCAGAAAGCCGATGTCGCCAATTGGAAGACGCCCACCTTCTGGACAGCGGATGCCCAAAACGCCTCGACCGTGAACCGGCTGCCGGAAGTCGGGCAGACGGCGCCGTTGCCTCTGGTTGCCATTACGCCATGCCGCCTGGTGGATACCCGCGCGAGCCAGGGCTTTCCCGGGCTGTTTGGCCCTCCCTCGCTCGCCGGCACGAATGCGACGCGAAACATTCCGGTGCCGCTTGGTAGCTGCGAAATTCCGACCACGGCAAAAGCCTATTCGCTCAACGTTACCGTTGTGCCGCAGGGTCCGCTTGGGTATTTGACGGTCTGGCCGACGGGCGCGACGATGCCGGTTGTTTCGACCCTGAATGCGCTCACTGGCGCCGTCACTGCGAATGCCGCCATCGTCGCGGCGGGCGTCAGCGGCTCGATCTCCGTCTTCGCCACGCATCCCACGGACTTGGTCATCGATATCAACGGATATTTCATCGACGCTCCGCTAACTGGTCCCCCCGGTCCTCAGGGTCCCATTGGTCCCGCTGGCCCGATTGGTCCCGCCGGTCCCAACGGCGCGAACGGTGCCGCGGGCCCTTCCGGTCAGCCGGGTCCGCCGGGTCCGCAAGGCCCCATGGGGCCCGTGGGTCTTTCCAGTGTGCCTTTGCGCTTTGCCACGTTCGTTAACAACAACGGATCGACCGTCAGTGTGAGTGCGTCCGGAACGCCTGTACCTCTGCCGAGCACGTTCATTCGATCGTCCTACCCCGGGATGGAAAGGGTTCCTCCAAATGACATGCAAGTCTCCGACGCGGGTACTTACGAGATCGACTATTGTGTGGAAGCCACACAAAGCTTTGCGGCGGGATCTCGCGTGGTAATCGAGGGGACGACGACGGTCCCCGGTTCTGACATCGCCCCGGGCCTGGCCCGATCCAGTTGGTGCCGGTCCGCCCAAGTCGACTTGTCCGCTAGCGCCACCTTGCAAGTTCGCCTCTATGGTTACGACGGCTCCATCACGCTGGCCAATCCAGGGGGAGTGGTCGTCAACGTGAGACGCATCAGATAGTCCTCCACGAGCCACGGCGGGGACTTGCGCACGGCGCAGTCCCGCCTGGGTTCTCTTCTTCCACTGCCACGAGTGCAAAAGAACGAAAGATCAATCAGGGAGAAATTCGAGAATGAGTGAAAAAGACAATATTTTTTCGCGCCCGTACGACGCGATTCGCGCGAAATCCCGGATCGCTTTTCAAGTGACCTGCCTGCTGCTAGCCGCGGGCGCTGAACCTGCCGCGTTGGCACAGAGAGCGGGCGTTGCCAACTGGACCGCTCCCACCTTCTGGACCCCGGAGACGAGGAACGCCGCCGTCGCCACCGCGGATAGCGTGCCGCAGGTTGTTGACCAACCGACACCGCTGCCTCTGGTTGCGATTACGCCTTGCCGGCTGGTGGACACCCGCGCCAGTCAGGGCTTTCCCGGCTTGTTTGGTCCTCCCTCGCTTTCCGGATCGGAGATGACACGAAACATTCCGGTGCCGCTGAGCAGTTGCGACATTCCGGCCAACGCAAAAGCCTATTCGCTCAACGTTACGGTGGTGCCGCCGGGTCCGTTCGGTTATTTGACGGTTTGGCCGACGGGCGCAACGATGCCGGTTGTTTCGACCCTGAATGCGCTCACTGGCGCCATCACTGCGAATGCCGCCATCGTCGCGGCGGGCGTCAACGGTTCGATCTCCGTCTTCGCCACGCATCCCACGGACTTGATCATCGATATCAACGGGTATTTCATCGAAGTGCAGCCGACGGCCGGTCCCGCCGGTCCGCAAGGTCCGGCAGGCCCCCCTGGCCCGATGGGGCCCATCGGTGCACCCGGCTTTGACGGCGCCATGGGCCTTCCGGGTCAGCCAGGTCAGCAAGGCATGCCAGGGCTGCCGGGTCCACCGCAGTCTCCGGGCTATGCTTCCGTTCAATCCGATACGGCCGCGACATTGACCGTATCGTCAAGCGGAACCACCGTGCCTCTGCAAAACATAAGTACCTCTTCGAGTGGGATTTCACTCGGGTCAGATCGCGTGGGGGTCCCCCAAATAGCCTTCTACAAGATCAGTTATTGCGTGGAAACCACGCAACCCTTTGCCATGGGAGTTCGCGTGATGAAAGACACCACGGTCTTGACGGGTTCCGTGATTGCGGCAAGCCCATCCCG
>JAFDVT010000072.1 GCA_018268875.1 Acidobacteriota bacterium | reverse complement strand
GTTGCCGTCAAAGTGGAAATCAACGGCGCGGCGTTCGACGCGCAGGTCGTTTCGGCCTCGCGCAGGGAGGTGGTCGCCGTTTTACCGGCCAGCGCCCCCGCCGGCGACGGCAAGGTGATTCTGACCTTTGCCGGTGAATCCGCCGAAACGCCCATTGTTGTCAAAGATCGCGCGGTTGGCCTTTACGCCTCGGGAGCCTATGGATCGGGCGCCGCCGTGGCCACCAACGCCGACGATGGAGCGGCCATTACGCTGCTCGCTCCGGCGCATCCCGGCCATCGCGTACGTCTGCGCGCCACCGGCTTCGGTGCCAACCTCGACGGGGAAATCGAGGTTCGCGCGGGCAGCGAGGCCGCCGCCAACGTCACCGTCACCCGCGTCGAGGACCGGCCCGGCCTCGACACCATTGCGTTCGATGTTCCGGCCAAAGCCGACGGCTGCTTCGTACCCGTCGCCGTGCGTACCGGCGGCGTCTGGACCAACTTCGTAACCCTGGCCGTCGCGCCCGAACGCGCACGCTGTTCGAGCCCCACCATTGCCGCCGCCGACCTCGACCGCATCGCCTCCGGTGAACGCAAGGAAATCCGCACTGGCTCAACCACGGCCTCCCGCATGGTGACCAGCGTCGAAGGTATCGAAATGGTTTCGGACTCCGTCAGCGGCTCGTTTCAGAAGGTGCGGCTCGAAGACTACACCAACGGCAGCCAGTTCCAGGGCGACTTCGCCTTCGGTTCCTGCTTCGTGCCGAACTTCAACGACATCCTCCCCGCCGACGACCCCAATCTCCCGCAGTTCGAATCGCACCCCTTGAACACCGGCGAACTCTCGCTTTCCGGTCCCAAGGGCAACGTCAACCTGGGAAAGGCGCACGGCACGTTCTCCGTTCCACTGGGCAACGGGTTCAACATCCCGCTGCCTCCCGGCATTCCAGCGCCGCCTTCGTCGCTGTACCTCGAGACCGGTACCTACCGCTTCCGTTCCACACCCGGCGACGACATCGGCGCGTTTGACGTCGAGTTTCGCCACAATCCGGCGATCTGGAACAACGCCAGTTCCATCACCAGCATCGACCGCGCCGCGGACCTTACCTTGACCTGGACCGGCGGCGGCGCCAACGACATTGTCGTCATCACGGGTACCTCGGCCCCGGACAGCGTCGGTGATATCCACTATTCCCGTACCTTCGTCTGCGTCGCCAGGGCGAGCGCCGGTACCTTCACCGTCCCGTCCTACATTCTGAGCCAACTGCCGGCCAGTGCGGCCGAAACCGGCGTCCTCGGCGTACTCTCGGTGTCTGAGCCTAAGTCGTTCAACGCCGATGGTTTAGACACCGCCAGCGTGAGCACCGTTCGGACGGCGATGCAGCAGGCGTCGTACCGCTAAACGGCAAGACGCGGGCCCACTATCGGACAAGCCGGTTTCCGCCGATTAGTCTGATGTGGGCCTTCCGTCTTTGCACGTCGATTTCCTGCGCTCCTGTCAGAACTCAGACGGCGGCTGGGGATACTTTCCCGGCAAACAGTCCTGGTTAGAACCAACCGTCTGGGCCGCGCTGGCCTTTCCGGCGTCCGACCCCGCCTCCGCCAAGGCCTGGAAACTGGTCGCGTCCTGGCAAAACGAGGACGGAAGCTGCCGTCCGGCGGCCAACGTCAACCTTCCCAACTGGACTGCGGCGTTAGCCGTCATCCTCGCGGCAAGACACCAGGAGAAAGAAGCCGCAAAGCGCGGCGTGGCGTACCTGCTGGGCACCACTGGCGCGGATTCGAGCACCATGGCGCGCATCGCCAAGTTCCTGTCGCCGGGACACACCGATCGCGAACCGAAGTTTCAAGGTTGGCCCTGGAAGGCAGGGAACTCGTCCTGGATCGAGCCCACCGCGCACAGCATCACCGCTTTGCGCCTGGCCGCCAAGCTACTCGGCGGCAGCGCGGAAACGGCGTCCGTGCGCATCGAATCGGCCCAGAACATGATTCTCAACCAGCGCTGCCAGGACGGCGGCTGGAACTATGGCGCCAAAGTCGCCTTGGGACATCCGCTGGCCTCATTCCCCGAAACCACCGCCCTCGCCTTGGCCGGTCTTGCCGGACGCCCGGTACGCGATGCCGTAAGCTACGCCGAAAAGCTCGCCTCGCAACGGCAGTCGCCGCTCGCCCAGGCCTGGCTCCGCGTCGCTCTCGGTTTGCACGGCGTCCCAGTCGCGGAACCGGGGCAAGTTCCGCTCCCGCCGCAACCCGACGTCCTGATCACCGCGATCGAAGCCCTGGATTGGAGAGTGCTCGCCTGATATGACCCGCAGAGAATGGATCACCATCGCCGGAGCCGCCGGCGTATCCGGTTGGGCGGGTTTCAAGGTCCCCGTCGAGGACACCCGTCGCGTCGTGCTCAAGGACAGCGGCGTGAAGTCGCCCGTCGCCATCGTCAAGGCCTCGTCGTATTCGCAGGAACTGGCCGCGCGCATTCTCGAAGGCGTGCGCCAATGCGGACTGAACCCCAAGGGCAAGCGCGTCGTATTGAAGCCCAATATGGTGGAGTTCGAAAAGACGAACGCCATCAACACGGATGTAGCGGTCGTCGCCGCCGCCGTCGAAGTGTTCCATCAGTTAGGAGCCGCCGACGTCAAGATCGCCGAAGGTCCCGGCCACCGGCGCGACACGTTCGGCCTCGCCGAAGAAGCCGGTTACCGCGGCGGACTTTCGAAGTTCGACCATCTGTTCACCGACCTCAATCGCGACGACGTCAGCTATGTCGAAACGTTCGCGGACGAAGGCGGTATTTACCTGCCGAACACCATCCTCAACGCGGACCTGGTGGTCTCGCTGCCCAAGATGAAGACTCATCACTGGGCCGGCGCCACGCTTTCCATGAAGAACTTCTTCGGCCTCGTGCCGGGTTCGGTCTACGGCTGGCCCAAGAACATGCTGCACCACGTCGGCATCCCCAAGTCGATCGTGGAACTCAACCGCATCGTCCACAACAAGACCTTCGCCATCGTCGATGGCATCACCGGCATGGAAGGCAACGGGCCCATCCAGGGCGTTCCCAAGCATGCGGGCGTGCTGGTCATGGGGCGCGACCTCCGCGCGGTGGACGCCACCTGCTGCCGCATCATGGGCATTGACCCGTCCAAGGTCGAGTACCTGCAAATGTCCGAGGCTTTGGGCAACGCCTCAGAAACCGGAATCGACCAGCGTGGCGAGAAAATCGCCGCCGTACACACGGACTTTGCGCTGATCCCCGAATTTTCGGAACTCCGATTGAAGAACGCTGTACTCTAGAAGAACGTTCTACGTTTCAGCCTTTCCGGAGAGTCTGTTGTGAAGAAGTACTTTGCCGCCGCCCTGCTCGTCGCCGCTACGGTTGTCGCCGCGCCGTCGCCCGGTTCCCCCACGTTTACCAAGGATGTCGCGCCCATCCTATATGCCCGCTGCGCGGAATGCCACCGCCCCGGCGAGGCTGGTCCCATGGCTCTGCTCACGTATGATCAGGTTCGCCCCTGGGCCAAGGCCATCAAGACCTCAACGCTCAGCCGCACCATGCCTCCCTGGCACGCCGACCCTTCGCAGACGCACTTTGCCAACAACCGCCGCCTGAGCGACGCCCAAGTGCAGACCATCGCCAAGTGGGTGGACGCCGGCGCGCCCGAAGGCAATAAGAAGGACC
>JAFDVT010000729.1 GCA_018268875.1 Acidobacteriota bacterium | reverse complement strand
TCACGCGCCTGAAGATCAACCCGTTCATCGTCACGCTCGGCATGCTCGGCGTGATCCGCGGCACGACCTTGACGATCTCCAATGGTCTGCCCGCTTCCGGCATACCCGAAAGCTTCAGCTTCCTCGCCACCGGAACGTTTCTGCATCTGCCGTTGGTGTTGTGGATCCTGGTTGCCTGCGCCCTCGCCATGCACTTTGTGCTCGAGTACACCAAGCTTGGCCGCTACGCGTTCGCCATCGGTTCGAACCCCGACGCCGCTTATTATGCCGGTGTTCCCGTGTCGTTCCACTTGACCTTCGTTTACGCGATCGCGGGCCTGCTCACCGGGCTTGCCGCGATGATCGAAGCCTCCCGCCTGATGACCGGGCAGCCCACTGCGGGCCAAGGTTACGAACTGCAGGCCATCGCCGCAGTCGTCATCGGTGGAGGCAGCCTGCGAGGCGGCGAAGGAACCGTGCTCGGCACGTTGATCGGCGCCTTCATCATGGGTTTGCTTTCGAACGGCAGCGACCTGCTGGGCATCAATCCGTACCTGCAGCAGACGCTCATCGGCCTGGCCATCATCGTCGCGGTTACTTTGGACGAACTCCGGAAGCGCCGCCTGCCGAAGTAGCAGTCCAGGATTTTGTCCACAAAAACGCTTGTTCCCGCAGGATTTGCGCGCCGGGAAACAGTTCGCGCATCTGTTCGCGGGTGAGCAACCGGATGTCGTTCAGGAAGTGTTCGACATAGAACCGCTTGCTTTCCGCCGACGGGTTTGCGATCCACTGCCACACGGTGAACCGCGTCGCCACGGCGCGCTTGAGGCCCGCGGGCAGCCAATGCAGGAACGGCGTCAACAGGTGTTGTTCCACTGGGAAACCGTAGTTCGGCGTCTGCACCCAGTACCGCTTGGCGACGCGCCGGATCTCGTCCGCAAAGCGCCGCTGATTGGCCTCGCCGCCGACGTGTTCGATCACCGAATTGCTGAACACCAGGTCGAAGGATTGGTCGGCGAACGGCAGGTGCAGCCCATCGCCGAACACGAGCCTCGCGGCATCGTCTCCAGCCTCGAACGCGCGAGGCAGGTTTAGGTAGACGACGTTGGGCCGCTGGCTTTCGGGCACCAGCGCCCAGATCTGCGGATTGCCTCCGACATCCAGAACACGAGTTGCGCGGGACGGCCGGCAGACCTCCAGAAACTGGCGCATCCGGCGTTGCCGGAAACGGGCGCTGAGGCGGTCGAAAAGGGCCAACGTTCAAGTTACCATCGAATCAACGATGGAGGCGCATCCGGAAGCTGCGGTAGCGGTATTGCTTGCCAAACACCCGGTGGAATCCATCCTGCTGATCCGCCGCGCCACCAACCCGGCCGATCCGTGGTCGGGACACTGGTCCTTTCCCGGCGGCCGTCGCGACGATGCGGATCCCGACCTGCTCACCACGGCCCTTCGCGAACTGGACGAGGAATGTTCCATCCAACTCGATCGCGAACAGCTCACCCGCGAATTGCCTTCGTCCTACGCGGGCAAGAGCGTTGGCAACACCATCGCGGTCGCGCCCTACCTGTTCGAGATCGCCGAGCAATTGCAGGCCAACCTCAACCCGCACGAGGCCGACGATTACGTGTGGACGCCAGTCGCGCTGCTGGCCGACCGTAGCCGCCACCGCTGGCAGCGCATCCCCGGCTTTGCGAATCGCGCGATGTTCCCCGCCGTCGACCTGAAGGGCACGCCTCTCTGGGGCTTCACCTACCGCGTGCTGTGCGACCTGCTGGGCATCGAAATGCCGACTCACCAGTGATGCGCGGCCACGGCCGGTCACAGGGGATATACTCGGCATAAGAAAGCCATGCCGCTACCGATTGCCACACTCGCCCTATTCCTGCTGCCCACTGCGCAGGAAACGATCTTCAACGGCCGCGACCTCACCGGTTGGCACATCAGCGAGGTCAACCACCACGGGAACACCAAAGCCTGGACCGTCGAAAACGGAGTGCTCCTGGTGACCCAGGACCCTCCCGGCAACGGCGGCATTCTGCTGACCAACAAGAAGTACAAGAACTTCGAAGTCAGCCTGGACATCAAGCCCGACTGGGGTTGCGACGGCGGTCTCTTCCTGCGTTCGACCGAAAAGGGCGAGGCCTACCAGGTGCTGTTGGACTACCTGGAAGGCGGCATCGTTGGCGGCGTCTACGGCGAGCGTTTAGCGGACGTCAAGCCCGACAATTCCAAAGCGCAGCATTACATGAAGTGGTGGAAGAAGGACGACTGGAACCACATTCGCGCGCGTATTGAAGGAACGGACAGACCTCGCATCCGCGTCTGGCTGAACGGTACGCAACTGGTGGACTGGACCGACAACGCCAATCACCTCCCCGGCGGCGCGACCGAAGGCATGATCGCGTTGCAGGCCCACCGTAGCGACCCGAAGTCCCCGAACTCCCGCTGGAAGGCCGGTGGCTATCATCGCTACCGCAATATCACCGTTCGCGAATTGCCCAACTAAGATGGACAACCAGCGAGTCTTCAAAATGCCGTTCGCGAGCGTGTATCCGCACTACATCGCGAAGGCGGAAAAGAAGGGCCGTAGCCGCGACGAAGTGCACGCCATCATCTGTTGGCTCACCGGCTACGATCAGCCTACGCTCGAACGCCAGATCGCCAATCGCGTCGATTTCGAGACCTTCTTTGCGCAAGCCCCGCGCATCCATCCGAACGCTTCCAAGATCACGGGCGTCATCTGCGGCTACCGTGTCGAGGACATGGAAGACAAGCTCATGCAGAAGATCCGTTACCTCGACAAGCTCATCGACGAGCTCGCCAAGGGTAGGGCCATGGAAAAGATTCTCAGGTCATAGCGCGTGCGCGACGCCGATCGCATGCTTCAGGCGGTCCCACGAGGTCGTGCTGTCCACCGTGCAGTCCGCACCCAAAATCATTTGGCGAGGCGCATTCTTCACCACGCGCCGGATCTCCGCTTCCACCTCCGCCGGCGTACCCTTGGCGAGAATCGCGTGGCGGTCTAACCCACCCATGAAAGGCCTGCGGAACGCCTTGGCAATCTCGTCGACAGACATTTCGCCGCCGGTAAGCTGCGTGTTGCAGTTCACCACCTGTCCCGGATAATCCGTCACCACGTCATAGTTCGCGTAGGGCGCATGATAGTCGCACACATGCAGGATGTTGAACGGACATTTCGCCGAGACTTCCTTCATCGCGACCAGATCGAACGGCTTCACATACCGCGCAAACAACGCGGGATCGGGCAAACGCTTTGCTTCGGAACCTTGCGTAGAAGCATAAAACCCGTCGATCCCTTCTCGCATACACGCCTTCACAAACAGCATCTGGCTTTCCGTCAGAATCTCCAGGCCTTTCTTTACCGCCTCCGGGTCTTCCGACAGATGCTGTAGCAGCAGCGGGTTGCTCGCACAGTGGCCCGCGCACATGAAGGGCGAGTACAACGTCATCAGGATCAGCGAATTCTTCTTTTCCGCCTTCACCAGTTGGCGAACGGTCTGCAAC
>JAFDVT010000728.1 GCA_018268875.1 Acidobacteriota bacterium | reverse complement strand
AGCGCCTTGAGCGCGTCGGCCGACTGCGGTTGCGGTTGTTGTGCCCGCAGCGTCAGCAGGCAGAAAGGAAGCAGAGTAAGAGGAAGCCACTGCCAGCGCCGGATCATGATTGCATTTTTTCATATCGCCACGCGGAATATCTGCGCTAGCGATCCCGAAAACGCACTCTTTTTGTCAATGCCCCGCTGTATGCAGGTTGAGAAGGACGGGAACTTCGCTTTCCACCGCCTGGCCGTCGACGCGAGCCGGCTGGTAAGTCCACTCACGGACCGCCATCGCGGCGGCCTGCGCCAGAAGCGGATGGCCTTTCACAATTTTCACCTGTTTTACCGTACCGTCGGCGCGTACCAAAGCGATCAGATGAACCTCGCCGAACTTGGCGGCTTCCGCCATGGCGCGGTTCGACAGCGCAATGGACGTACGCTTGACCAGCTTGGCGGGAATGACTTCGCGGACGGGAATGGCGGCTGGCGGCGGCGACACCGGGGCAGGCGGCGGCGGTTCGGGCTTGGGCGCGACCGCCACCACGGGCGGCTTAGGCGAGGTCGAAGCAACTTCCACCGGAGCGGGGCGCGGAGGCGCGGTGGACGTGATGGGGGTTGCTGTGGCGGGCAGAGACTCCTCCGCATCGAGGATCTGCACGAAGAACGGCTGTTCCAGATACGTGGGGGTGGCGCCGGCAGTGAGGTACAGCAGTTGCAGCCGGCCCGGTTTGACGAAAGGCGGCACGCGGAAGGTGAGTTCCGAATTGCCCTGGGTGAGAACCTTCACCTTCAAATCGAAGCGATGGTCGGTCAGATAGACTTCGTCGATCCGGTCTTTGGAAAGCGACAATCCCTTCACCGTGACGATCGACCCGGCGCGAATCATGCGAGGTTCGACGCTGTCGGTTTGCGGCGCGGGCACCGTCTGGCTTTGGGCCAATGCCACGAGCGTGAGAGAAAGCAACTGTGACAGCCGGATTGCGTCTCGCATAGCTGTAAATCGTCGTTCGCCACACGGTCATGCATGGAACATTCGGCGGATTTTTCGAATTTCGTTGCCTTATTCAGGCTACGGAAAACGCCCTATTTACGGACGCGAACCATGGCTTCCACGAAGTCCGGAAGCCGCATGCCGTTGGAGGTGACGTCTGCCGTGACAATGGTCAGAGAATCGGTGGCTTGCTGGGCGGGCGCCTGCACGTTAAATCGCGCGGCCCCGTCCTGTCCGGGCGAAATGGTGACCTTCATACGTGGTTGCGGCGATACCTTCCAACCTTCCGGCACATGGGGCGTGACCTCGAATTCGCGGGTCCGCGCCGAGTGATTGGTGAGGCGCACCTCCATTGGAATGCTCGCACCAGGCTTGGCTTCGACCCCGTACGGATAGAAGCGGGCCCACTGTTCGTCGACGCCGTAATTCGGGGAATCCCAGGGGAACAGGCTCGCCAGAATTTGCGCGCGTTTCCGCAGGGATGCCTCCATGCGGTCATACTGCGCGGGCGTGTACTTCCACATCGGTTCGACGTGCTGATTGGTCAAAAAAACGCTGGGTCCAAGCTTACGCAGGTAGCGCAGGCAGTACAAATAACCCTGGTTTTCACCCACCAGATTGCGGTTCAGCAGGCAGTAGTCGTCGATGCCGGAGGGCGTAAACGAGTCCCCGCCGAACACGATGCGGGTGCCGTTGTCGCGATTGGTCAACACCATGACGCCGTGATACAGGGTCTGGCCGGGGAAGAAGGCGAACTCCATGTCGAACTCGTGCCAGGGGCGTTTTGCGCCTTCGGACATCGCCTCGCCGTGGATGGGATTGCGGGTCATGGCCGGCAGGCGGTAGGCTTCCGGTTTTTGCAGAACGTCGCCGACCTCTTCGACGTAGCGAACGGGAACGCCGCTGCGTTTGGACGCCTCGGCGACAAAGTCGGTGTGGTCGTCGTGGTAGTGCGTGACGTAAATCCCTTCAAGCTTCGAAAAACGGCCCGCTTGGCGCAGTTTTTCCACCTCCTGGTACACCTTTTCATAGCCGCAGTCGATCAGGTACGCCCCGCCGGACTTAGACACGATCAACTTGGAATTGGAGATCGGAATCACCCAGTCGGGAAGCTTGGTCGTTTCGGCCATCTCCATCCAGGACGGGTCGGAAATGGACATTTTGGCGGCGCGTATGCGGAGGTTCTGGTCGCCCCAATACCAGCGCAGGGCGTCTGTGGAAAAATGTTCGCGCATGAGGCTGGTCAGCCGGCCGAGGAGCGCGTCGATGGCCGCCGCGGGGTCGTGGATCGCCGGACCTCGCGCAGGAATGAGGATGTCGGGCTTCGCGTCCCGGATCTTGCGCAGGCTCTGCATGAGGTCGGCGGCACGCGCGGCAAAGCCGTGGTACCCGCGAACCGAATTGCGGCCGGCGACACTGGTGGACGTCGTCGCGTCGGGGATCGCGTCCTGCAAACTGTACAGGTCCCAGATCCGGCCGCCGTCGTAGATAAGGTCGCCGGTGAAGGCGTACTTCTTGCCGCCGAAGGTCCCCAGGTAGGACACCGAACCTCGGGTAAACCCGGGAGTATCCATCACTTCCAGTCCGGCGACGGTGTCGCCGCCAGCGACCGGGGTTAGTTTCGAAGCCTTGGGCGGGGATACCGGCCAGCGGCTTTGGCGGGCGTCGTAGTCGTGGAACCTGGTTTCCCAGAACAGTTCCCAGAAGGCAGCCGGGTTGGCGAAATGCTGGAATTCATTTTTCGGAACCGCCAGTTCGCGAGCGGCCGTCCTAGGGAGCAGGTCGCGGCGGGCGCTGGTAACGAGAAGCGTGCCGTCAAACGGCGCCGGGGAAGTGGCGGGAGGGCTGTAGATCGCAGTCGACGGTCCGATCAAGACAGAGTTGATGGTTCCGTCGTTTGTAAGGCGCGGAACATCCTGTGCGTGAAGGAAAGTAAGACCGGCGGCGAGGGCCAGGTACATCATTGCCCGACATCATATCGCAAGGTCGGCATCTTGCAGAAAATAAGCCGGAAAAGTTGACGAAGAGCTTGTGGATATCGCACACTAACAACATCGCCGTTAAAGCTGGGAGCAGCACTGTAAGCTGAAAACCGGGGCCATTGTTATTGCAGTACCGGCGCTCCGTCGCCGATAAGACTCCTACGGGATGGTATGTAACCGTTGCAAAAGCTACTCTGCGCCGCATTCTTCTTTTTAATCGCCGTATTGTTGCCGGCCGCGCCTCCCGCGGCTCGAGCCAAGTCCAAAACCGCTGCCGCGTCGCCGGCAGCGAAAAGTAAGCATACGGTCTCCAAGACGAAGCGTCCGCTGGTGGCCTCATCTGCCTCCACCGGCAAGCGCCGCGGAACGCGAGGCGTAGCAGGGCGGAACGTACGCCGCTACGATCCCTGGAAAGCACCCAATTTCTCCGATCCCGCAGGCGGCGACGACACCACTTGGGACGATCCGATCGTTCGCCAGGCGGCGGTCGACGCGCTGGGCAACTTCAACGGTTCGCTGGTGGTGACCGATCCCTCCACCGGCCGCATCTTGACCGTCGTCAATCAGAAACTGGCGTTCCAGGGCGGATTTACGCCGTGTTCGACCATCAAACTGATGACGTCGCTGGCGGCGCTGAGCGAAGGCCTTGTGGACCGTACGACGCAGGTGCCGATTTCGCGCCGCGTACGCATGGACATGACGGACGCGCTGGCGCGTTCGGACAATGCCTACTTCGCCGTGCTCGGCCAGAAGATGGGTTTCGACAAAGTCACCTACTATGCCCGCATGTACGGCCTGGGCGAAAAATCCGGGTTTGATATCCCGGAGGAAACTCCCGGATCGATCGTCGATTCGCCGGAAAAAGGCGATGGCGTCGGCATGATGTGCAGCTTCGGGCACGGTTTTAAGATGACGCCGCTGAATCTGGCCGCGCTGGTCGGCGCGATCGCCAACAACGGCACCCTGCATTATCTGCAATACCCGCGTACGTCCGATGCCATCCGCAATTTCAAGCCGATGGTAAAGCGGCAACTGGCGATTGAAAGCTCCGTGCAGGACATGCTGCCGGGCATGATGGGCGCAGTCGAGTTCGGCACCGCCCGCCGCGCGGCGTACAACCAGGAAGACGCGCCGTACGGCATGTTATACGGCAAGACCGGCACTTGCACCGATACGTCCTCGCCCACGCACATGGGCTGGTTCGCCTCATTTAACCAGATCAGCAATCAGAAATTGGTCGCCGTGGTGATGCTCACCGGTGGCCGCGCGGTGAGCGGTCCTGTGGCGTCCGGCGTCGCCGGAGCGTTCTTCCGCAACCTCGGCAAGAACGCCTACTTCCACGGCGAACAGAATCGCGCCGCGGCGGAACCGATGGGCGGCGGCGTAGAAACGCCGTTACTTTCCGAACACGAATAGCCAGCTACACCACACGCGCGACACGATCTCCCAGGCGAAGCTCGAAATCGGGCTTCGCCGCTTCTGTTTTGACGTACGCCATCCCCACCACTCGATCGAGCGCCGGTGAGTAAGCCGCCGACACGAGTTCTGCCAGTGGCGCGTTGTTGGGTCCGCCGGTGAGCTTGGTGCCCGGTTCGGGAATTTCCGCACCGTCGATGCGAACGCCGCGAAGATGCCGGTGTACCTGGCCGCGAGAACGCACTCGTTCCACGATCTCCTGTCCCAGGTAACAACCTTTGGTGGAGCTGACCGCCTGCATTTGGCCGGTTTCCTGGACCAGAAAGCGTTCGGTGATTTCTTCGCCGTAACGAGGCTTAGCGGTTTCCAGACGCACGGTTCGCACGGCTTCGGAGTCGGCCTCGCAAAGGCCGAGGTCGCTGGTGAACTTGTCCTTGGAGGCGGCGTCAATCAACACGGAACCTCCCGGCAGGCCGGTGGCGGTGATCGGCAATTCCAGAGTTCCAGCCGTGGGACCTTCGATGGAAATCAGCGCATATTGATCGGTGACGTCTTCGAGCGTGGCGTCGTCGGCGATGATGAACTGGTCCAGGTGGTCGTACACCTTTTGCCGGGTTTCGGGCTCCGTGATGAGCAGCAGATCGTCGGGGCGGAACAGGATCCAGGCGTCGGCCAGGATGCGTCCCTGCGCGCTCAGGAAGAACACATAGGACGCAGTCCCGGGTTCGACGCCCTGCACCTGGTTGGTGGTCATGGCATGCAGGAGCCTGGCGCGATCCTCGCCCGTCACGCGAATTTTGCCGCGCGCCGACAGGTCGATCCAGGCGGCGCTGTTGCGGAGTTCGTTGTATCCAGTCATCTCGCGGCGAGCCTTATGCCATGTGGGCGATCACGGTGCCCAGAAAGATCGCGATCAGGCCCGAACCGGCGATGCCGTGCAGCCAGCGGCGCTGCTTAGCCTCGTCGCCGCGCCCGAGCGCAATCAGCAGGTACACGGCGAGGATGTGCAGGGCGAACAGCATCTTGATGCCGAACCACATGTGGTAGCCCTGGGGCAGCGGCGCGCCTCGCATGACGAGGTTGTAAATACCGGTGGCGACCAGGGCGGCAAGGCCCAGGTAGATTCGCGAACGGTACGAGCTCGAGATGGCCGAACGCGTCGCCGAACCGTACATAGCGGCTCCGATGAGGAGCGTGACAGAGGCGATGTGCAAGGCCCGGCTTGCAATGGCGGGGATATCCATAGTCCTACTACTATGGTCTTACAAGCTGGAGGCGTTCGCGCGCCGGACCAGCGACAACCCTCATGATCCACGAGATTCTACCGCTCGGCGCCCTGCAGTGCAATTGTTCGATTTTCGGCGACGAGGCCACGCGGGAAGCCATTGTCATCGACCCGGGTGACGGCGACGACGTCAACGCCGTGCTTGCCGTTTTGAACGAACATCAATTAAAGCTGACGGCGATTATCATCACGCACGCGCACATCGATCACATTGGCGGAGCCGCGAAGTTGAAGGCCGAAACGGGCGCGCCGGTCCACATGAACGGCCGCGATCAGATGTTGTATGACCGCTTGGACGTCCAGGCCGGATGGCTCGGCATGGCGGTGCCGGAAAAGACAGGGATCGACCAGGCGGCGCAGGATGGCGACAAAGTGGTTCTTGGCGCGACGGACTTCCATGTCCTGCACACGCCCGGGCACACGCCGGGCAGCATCTCGCTTTGGATACCCGCCGAAAACACGCTGGTGGCCGGCGACACGCTGTTCAAGGATTCCATTGGCCGCACCGACTTGCCGGGAGGCGATGGACGGCAGATTCTGAAGTCGATCAAAGGGCAGCTGCTACGCCTACCGGAAGACGCGACGGTGGTGGCGGGGCATGGACCGAATACTACGATCGGGCGGGAGAAGCGCCGAAACCCGTTCCTGCAGGGACTCTAGCCGGGCGCGCGGGCATCGGCGCAAACGTCGCGGCCACGGCCAATAGAAAGACGATCGCCGCCAACAGATGGAAGATCGAGTCGTACGATCCGGTGGCGTCCAAAGTTCGCGCCAGGAGCAGAGGTCCAATGGCCGAAGCAAGCACGGTGAGCATCTGCGCAAAGCCCTGGATCCGTCCCAGGTGGCTGCGCCCGAAGGCTTGTCCCCAGACGGAGAAGAACACGACGGTTACGATGCCTCCGGCAATGCCCATCAGCGCGGCGTAGACGTCCACCTGCGGCAGGGCGTTGACGCGCGGGAGAAGCAATAACGACGCGGACAGGACGGCCATGCCGATGCCGGTCAACTTGCGAATGTCCCACCGTTGCGCGGCCCAGCCACCGGCGAAGTTCGCCACAAGGCCGAGCATGGTGCTGATCACCAGCGTTCGGTGGTACACGGCGGCGTCGAACCCGCGCTGCGCGAGGATCGATTCGTTGAACAGCGCGATGCCGGAATAGACCAAGCCGAAGATGGCGCTCGACAGTCCGAACACCCAGAAGGCCGGGGTTCGCAAGGCTTCGCCGAGTGTGAGGTCCTCGGGCGATTTGGCGATGCCTTCGACATCTTCGCGCTCGGAGGCCGGCGGTTGATTTCGAATGAAAAGCCCTGCAATTGGGGCGATGGCGAGCAGCGCAAGCCCGATGCCGCGCCACGCGCTACGCCAACCTTGCGACGTGACGGCCGAGCCTACTGCTGGAAACGCCGCGATAAATCCAATCGCGACGAGCAGCGCGAAGATCCCCATGGCGAGGTTCAGCCGACGCGCGAACCACTTGCCGGCCAGCGCCAGGCTGGCGGCGGATAGGGCGCTCTGTCCGAAGCCGCGCGTGAGCGTTACGGCGATGGCAAGCGGCCAAAACCCTCGCGAATCGCTCATCCAGACGACGGTTCCGCCAAGCAGCGCAAGTAGCGCCGCGGTGACCAAGCGAGGTCCAACGCGGTCCACCCAATGTCCGAACGGGAAGGTGAAGAGGGCTCCGGCGAGCGTCGCCCAAAGGTTGATGGCGGCAAAGTCGAGGCGCGAAATCTGCAGTTCCGTGATCAGTGGTTCGGTGACGAGTCCAAGGCCTTGCGTACGTCCGGGAAGCGTCGCCACCATGGCCAATGCGGCGATCGCGAGGTTGACCCAGCCGTAGTACATGGTCATCGTTGTTGTTGCGAGAGACAGTCGTCCGCCATGGCGAGGATATGCGCGGCATAGGCGTCCCAGGTGAACTCGGCGAGCGCGCGTTTTCTGGCCGCCTCGCCCATTTGCAGATAACGCGTGGGGTTTTCGACTAGCTGCGCGATTTCGTTCGCCCACGCCTGCGGCGGCGCATTCACGGGCAGAACGAGGCCCGTTTCGTTTTGCCGGACCACCGTCGGCAATCCGCCTGTGTCGCTGACGATCGCCGGCCGCGCGAACAACGCGCTTTCCGCCGGAGCGATGCCGAACGCCTCGCCGAGCGAAGGGAGAATCGAAAAGTGCGAGGATTCGAGCGCAGCAAGGTGTTTGGCCCGATCCTCTGCGACACCGAGCCTGAGGCGGCCCAGCGATTCCACCATTGGCGAACGCAAGGTTCCATGCGGCCGTCCAATATGTACCAGGGTCGCGTTCACGCCCTTGCGGCGCAGTTCCTCGACGACATTCACGGCAAAGCCGGTCCGTTTGCGTACGGGGTCGCTGGCGACGATCAACAAGCGCAGATTGTCGCGAGTGGGCGCGTCTGGCTTCGGGACGTAGCCTTCTCCGGGCGTCAAATGGCAGCCGAGTGGAACCAGGCGGACCCGCTCCCGAGGTACGCCGAAGTCAGTAACGGCGGAGCTCACCGCAAGGTCGGAGGCCATGCCCACGCGCGTCGCACGATGCAGGGCTTTACGCTCCAACTCCTCCGAGGCTTCGCGGTAGTCGGGCTTGGCGCCTGCCTTTTCCGGATACGTGTCGAACAGGATGCGCGCCGTCGTGTCGCTCGTATAAATGATGGGCATGCGAATCGAAGCGGGCAGTTCCGCCAGTTGCAGACTGGTGTTGTGGCCGAGCAGTACATCCACGCGATTTGGATTTTCGGCCATCCATTTCGCAACCAGTTGCTGACTGCGCTGCGCGGCCTCCCGAACGGCTTGGCCTTGGCCGCTGGCGTTGGTCACCAGCCAGCGTTTGACCGCATCGGGCAGGATCGCTTTGGCGATCTTTCGCAAAGGTCCCGCGGAGGCGCCCGCAACGGGCGGCGGCGCACCGATCACCGGAACAACCTCGCAACCGGCCCGTTCGAGCGCCAGACGCGCGTAGTACGGCATGCCGGACAACGCCTGCGCGTCGTTCGGATCAGACCCGAGGATCATGCCAATGCGGAGCGGTTGCACGCTATTTCTTTTTCGAGAGCTTTTTCTGAATTTCTGGCGCCTGTTTGCTTTCCGGATCCAGTTCCAGATACTTCTGGTAGGCGGCTTTAGCGGACTTCCAGTCGGCCAGCTTTTCCCGCGCCTCGGCGAGCTTCAGAAAGGCTTCGGCGGACGTGGGGTTCCACATGGTGGCTTCCTGGTAACGCTGCGCGGCCGCTCGAAAACTGCCCTTTTTGGCGTAAAAATTGCCAATTCGAAGTTCCTTTTCCGCCTGCAGCGGATTCAGTATGTACTCTTTCGGCTTGGCGGATTCGTCTTCTTCCGGGGGTTCTTCCACGACAGGAGGACGCTGTTTCAGCTTCTTTTCGTCCTGCTGTTGTGGGTCCTGCGCGACGCAGGTGGCGATAGCCAGGAAGAAGACCCCGAACAGTACGCGTGCCACAATTTCAGTATAGCCTCCGACCCCTGTGATCGTTCCTTCTGCCGAGTTACGTGAAAAAGCCGGCTTGCTGCCTCTGCTGCCCGGCGTGTACCTGTACAAGGACGCCAGCGGCACGGTTATCTACGTCGGCAAAGCCAAGAATCTGCGCTCGCGCGTTCGCAGCTACTTCAACGACGATCGCCTGGCCGATTCCAAAACCGGCACGTTGATCGCCGAGGCGCGCGACATCGACTTCATCCAGGTCGACAACGAAAAAGAAGCGCTGGCGCTTGAGAACAACCTGATCAAGCAGTACAAGCCTCGCTTCAACATCCTGCTGCGCGACGACAAGACCTATCCGTCGATTAAGCTCACTGGCGAACAGTACCCGCGCGTATACGTCACCAGGCGGTTGTTCAAGGACGGTTCGACGTACTACGGGCCTTATTTTCCGGGCAATCTGGCGCATCGCCTCGTCCATTTCATCCATCGCGCGTTCAAGGTTCCGTCGTGCCGCGTGGACTTCAACAAGAAGCATTCGCACCCGTGCCTGCAGTACCACATCGGGCGTTGTCTAGGACCTTGCGTTCCGGGTCTGACGACGGATGAAGCATACGCGGCGGCGGTGAAAAACGTGCGCATGTTCCTGGAAGGCCGCCATAGCGAACTGGGCAAAGGTCTGCGTGTGGAGATCCAACGGGCGGCCGAGAATCTGGAGTTCGAACGCGCGGCCGCGCTGCGAGACCTGCTGTCCACTGTCGAAGAGATGGAGCAGCGGCAGAAGATGGACGCGGTTGACGGGGAAGACATCGACATCTTTGCGTACTACGCCGAGCCTCCGCTGATTGCGGTGAACCTGTTTACGCTGCGAAAGGGCAAGATCGTCGACCGGCGCGAATACTTCTTTGAAGACCAGATCGAGTTCGATCCGCAGGAGATGATTTCCTCGCTGATCAAGCAGATTTATCTCAATCAACAGTACATTCCGCGGATCATCCACGTGCCGATTGAGTTCGAGGATATGGAGCCGCTCGAGGATTTGCTGACGGAAAAACGCGGGCGGAAAGTCGAAATTCATACGCCGCAGCGCGGTCAGAAGAAGGCCATGCTGTCGCTGGTGGAGACGAACGCCAAGCATAGCTTCGATTCGCGCTTCCGCGTGCTGCAGCCTTCGTCGGCGGCCATTCAGGAGGCATTGCAGGAAACGCTGAACCTGCCGGAAAAAATCTTCCGCATCGAATGTTTCGACATCTCGCACATCCAGGGGACGGACAAGGTCGCGTCGATGGTGGTGTGGGAGGACGGCAAGATGAAGAAGTCGGACTACCGCAAGTTCATCATCCGCACAGTAGTGGGCAACGATGATTTCGCCAGCATGCGCGAGGTGGTGACGCGGCGGTATTCGAAGCTGCTGGAGGAAGGCACGAAGTTCCCGAGCCTGATCCTGATCGACGGCGGTCTTGGGCAGCTACATGCGGCCGCCGAGGCTCTGGAGGCGATCGGCGTGATCAACCAGCCTCTGGCGTCGATCGCCAAGCGCGAGGAATGGATTTACGTGCTCGGGCAGGAATCGGAACCGGTGAAGCTGGACAAGTTCTCGCCGGTGTTGCACGTGGTGCAAACCATTCGTGACGAGGCGCACCGGTTCGCCGTGACGTTCCACCGCACGCGGCGCAATGCGAGCCGCATGACGTCAGAGTTAGAGTCTGTTCCTGGTATCGGGAAGGTGACGCTAACGAAGTTGCTGCGGCATTTTGGGAGTTTGGAAAAGGTTCGCGAGGCGGAGGAAGAGGCACTAGCCTCGCTGGTGGGTCCTGCGACGGCGCGGAAGTTGAGGGAATACCTGAGTCGCCCGGCGCATGAGCGGATGTAGCGTGAGTCGATTGCTCCATCGAAAATCTTCGACCTATGAGCCGAGCGAAGGCGAGCTGCAATCTTCGCAAGTCTTATTGGCGGCGAGAAAGGTCAGTGCGGTTCCGATCTATCGAAATGCGAGTTTCGACGGTCTACTTGCCAGCGTTGCAGGCCGCTACGTCTTGCGCCGTTCCTTAATGTGACTTAGATTCAAGATGTGGACGAAATCATCTTCGAGGTGACGCAGGAACCGGACGGCGGCTACTGTGCCGAGTGCCTTACGGAAAGTATTTTCACGCAAGGCGACACGTGGGACGACCTGAGGGCCAACGTGAAAGAAGCGGTCCAGGCGTTCTATTTCGACCGTCCAAAGCCATCCGGTGTCCGGCTCCACCTCATTCGTGACGAAATGCTTGTTCTGGGATGAGGATTCCCCGTGACCTGAGCGGTTCCGATTTGGTCGCCACTCTATGCCGGCACTGGGGTTATACGAAGGTCAACCAAGTTGGCAGCCACGTGGTTCTCCAAACAGAGGAACCGTCGCCACATCGGGTCGCAGTCCCTCTGCACGCAGCGTTGCGGATCGGCACCTTGAACGGAATTCTCAGATCTGTCGCCACGCACAAAAACGTGGACCGACAGGCGATCCTCGACTTAATCTAGAATCGCCTTCGACGATTTTTACTTGCCAGCTTTACGGGCTGCTTCGATACGAGCCTCGGCGCGCATCGCGGCGGCCAATGCGTCGCCGACGTCGATGTCGATGCCCTGGTTGTTCAACTGATCGAGAGCCTTCTTCTGGGCGATCTCCGCGCGGGTCAGGTCGATTTCCTGTGCGCGCTCGGCTTGATCCACCAGACAGCGGGCGTGGTTGTCCTTTACCTCGAGAAACCCGCCGTGTACCGCGATCGCGTGTTCCTTGCCGTCGGGCGTAATGTAGCTCAACACCCCCGGCTTCAGGCGCGACAACAGAGGCGCGTGTTCAGGAAGAATGCCCAGGTAACCGTCGGCGCCGGGAATCTGCGCTTCGGTTACCTGTTCCTTCAGTAGCGACTTTTCAGGAGTCGCGATTTCCAGCAGAAACGTTTCCGCCACTTGGGTTAGCCCTTCTTCAGACGTTCGGCTTCCGCCAGTACGTCTTCAATCGCACCCTGCATGTAAAACGCCTGTTCCGGCAGGTCGTCGTGCTTGCCGTCGACAATTTCCTTGAAGCTGCGAACCGTGTCGGCGAGCTTCACGTACTTGCCGGCGCGGCCCGTGAACTGCTCGGCCACGTGGAACGGCTGCGACAGGAAGCGCTGGATCTTACGGGCGCGATCCACCGTGCGGCGATCTTCGTCCGAAAGTTCGTCGATACCAAGGATGGCGATGATGTCCTGCAGATCCTTATAACGCTGCAGAATCTGCTTCACCGACTGGGCCACGTTGTAATGCTCGTCGCCGATGATGCGGGGATCGAGAATGCGGGAGGTGGAGGTGAGCGGGTCCACGGCGGGGTAAATGCCCAATTCCGAAATCGCGCGGGAAAGCTGCGTGGTCGCGTCCAAGTGGGCGAACGTCGTGGCCGGAGCGGGATCGGTGTAGTCGTCGGCGGGCACGTAAATGGCCTGCACCGACGTGATGGAACCGCTCGTCGTTGACGTGATGCGTTCCTGCAGAATACCCATTTCCGATGCGAGGTTCGGCTGGTAACCCACGGCCGAAGGCATGCGGCCCAGCAGCGCCGATACTTCAGAACCGGCCTGCGT
>JAFDVT010000727.1 GCA_018268875.1 Acidobacteriota bacterium | reverse complement strand
GGATTGATGCAGTCGCGTCAAAAACATCGCTACCTGCCGGAGTCCGAATCCGACTACATCTTTGCTCTCGTTGGCGAAGAGCTGGGTTTTTGGGGCTGTTTTGCGGTGCTCTTGGGGTTTGGCGTCATCTTGTGGCGCGGCCTTCGGCTGTTCTTTATCGCGCCCGACGACTTTGGAAAATACCTCGCGCTTGGCATCACCGCGTCCATTGTCGTGCAGGCGTTGTTTAACATGACCGTCGCCTTGGACCTTGTCCCGTCCAAGGGAATTCCACTGCCGATGATCAGCGCTGGCGGTAGTTCGATGATGGCGACCTTGATTTCACTGGGACTGGTGCTGAGCGTCTCCGAAAGAGCCGGATAACGATCGAATGCGTTTTGTGATGGCGGGCGGAGGAACCGGTGGACACGTGATTCCTTCCATCGCTGTGGCCCGAGAGTTAAAACAAAAGGGTCACGATGTGTTTTTTATCGGAACTCGCGATGGGTACGAGGGCAAACTGGTTCCGAAGTCGGGGTTTCCGATGGAATGGATTGAAATCGGCGGCCTGATGCGCGTTGGTTTCCGTCAAGCCCGGCAGACGTTGTTCCAGTTGCCGTCGAGCGTACTGCGTTGCTACGGCCTGTTAAAGGGCGTTTCCGCTGTATTCAGCATGGGCGGTTATGTCGCGGCGCCGGTGATGCTGGCCGCGTGGCTGCGGCGAATTCCCATCGTCATCATGGAGCCGAACGCGATGCCCGGCGTCACCAACCGGCGCATGGGCACGATTGCCAAGCGCATTCTGGTGAGCTTTGAAGAGGCCGCGAAGTACTTCCCGCGCGACCGTGTCGAGGTCACCGGGTTGCCGGTGCGTAAAGAGTTTTTCGACGTCCCAGATCGTGAGCCGGGGGCGGAGCTGCATCTGCTGGTGACGGGTGGAAGCCAGGGCGCCAAGCGGTTGAACGACGCGCTGCCGGAGGCGTACCCGTCGCTGGAAAACGTTCGTGTGGTGCATCAAACCGGAGTCCGCGACAACGGCGCCGTAGCCTCGCGCTTTGCGTCGTCGCGGTTGAACGGCGAAGTGGTGACCTTCATCGAAGACATGCCCAAGGCGTTCGCCGACGCGGACCTGGTGGTGTGCCGTGCGGGCGCCGGTACGGTGGCGGAACTGGCAGCGGCGGGCAAACCCGCGATACTGGTGCCTTTTCCGTTCGCCGCCGACGATCATCAGTTCCACAACGCGAAGGCGTTGCGCGACGCGGGAGCCGCGATTTTAGTTCGCGATTCGGAGATGAATGGGGCGCGTTTGCTGAAGGAACTGGAGCGTCTCGATGCGGCGGAACTGAAGCGAATGTCCGCGGCTGCGCGACGCTTTGCGAAGCCCGGCGCGGCGGAACGCGCGGCGGAACTGCTGATCGCTCTCGGGCGTTAAGCCGCCGTGTTTTAATGAATAAGACGTAGAACAAATAGCTTAGATAATGTTCTTTAAACCACAGCACGTGCACTTCACCGGAATCGGCGGAATCGGCATGAGCGGACTCGCGGAAGTTCTGCTGACGATGGGCTATTCGGTGACCGGTTCCGATTCCAAGTTGAGTCCGATTACGGAGCGCCTGGAAAAGCTGGGGGCGCGCGTCATGGCAGGCCACAGCGCCGACAATCTTGGCGATGCAAAGGCGCTTGTCGTCACGTCGGCGGTGAAGGAAGACAACCCGGAACTGATGGAGGCGCGCCGCCTGGGCATCCCGGTGATCCCCAGAGGCGAACTGCTGGCGGAGTTGATGCGGTTGAAATACGGCATCGCCATCGGCGGCAGCCACGGCAAAACCAGCACGACATCGATGACCGCCGCGGTGTTGACTGAGGCGCATCTGGATCCCACGGTTGTTGTGGGCGGGCGCGTCGGCATCATGGGCGGCGCGAACGCGCGCGTCGGCCAAAGCGATTATCTGGTCGTCGAGTCGGACGAAAGCGACGGTTCGTTTTTGAAGCTCGCGCCGATCATCGCGGCGGTGACGAACATCGACCGTGAACATCTGGATCACTACAAGGACCTGGACGTGATCCGCCAGGCGTTCCTCGATTTCGTCAACAAAGTTCCGTTTTACGGCGTTGCGATCCTGTGTCTGGACGACGAAAACGTGCAGCAGTTGATGCCGTTGATCAAGCGCCGGACGATCACCTACGGCACCAGCGCGCAAGTGGACCTGATGATTTACGACAGCGCCTGCGGACACTTGGCGAGCGACTTTTCCCTTCGCTACCCAGGTCGCGATCTGGGACGCTTTCATGTGAATGTCCCCGGGTTTCACAATGTTTTGAATGCGACGGCCGCCGTTGCCATCGGGCTGGAACTCGATGTGCCCGTGGACGTGATCCGTCAGGGACTTGCGCGCCACGCGGGCGTCGACCGGCGTTTTCAGATCAAAGGCCAAACCGGCGGTGTCACGGTTGTGGACGATTACGGCCATCATCCGACCGAGGTTCGCGCCACGCTTGCGGCGGCGCGTCTATGCAGTTTTCCGCGTGTTTTGGCGATTTTTCAGCCTCATCGGTACACGCGTACGTTCCATCTGATGGACGATTTTGCACGATCGTTCAATCAAGCCGATGTTGTGTATTTGCTGGATATTTACGCGGCTTCCGAGAAGCCGATTGACGGCGTATCGGCGCAAACTCTCGCCGAACGCATCCAGGCGTTCGGACATCGGAATGTCCATTACGTCGGTTCGATCGAACAGGCTGTGGAGGCTGTTGCGGCGGAGGCTCGCGAGGGCGATTGCGTCCTGACGCTTGGTGCGGGCAACGTTTGGCAGGCCGGAGAGAAGCTGCTGCAAAGGGGGCTTGCGCGTTAGCAATGGCCACGCCACCGGCAAGCCGCGCAACATCGTCCGGCAAGGGCGAATGGATGGAAACGCTCCGCTGGGGCTATCGCGCCGTATTGGGATTGGCGCTGTTAGCGGGCGGTTTGTATGCGTTTCATGAAACGGAACAGCATCTGATTTCCGACGCGAGGTTCCGTTTTGCCGGACCTCCGGAATACGGGATGGACCCGCCGGGACTGAAAGTGGAAGGCGTCAGCTTCGCGTCGCGCAAGCAGATTCTGGAAGTATTCGCGGAGGATTTCGGCAAGAGCATTTACATGCTGCCGATCGAAAACCGTCGCGCCGCCCTGCGGCGTTTGGAATGGGTGAAGGACGTTACCGTCGCGCGCTTTTGGCCGAACCAGGTGTTGGTGAAGGTGGACGAACGGATTCCCGTCGCGCTTCTGCAGGCCGATGCTAAGCACGGCTGGCTGGTGGACGCGGATGGTATTTTGCTAAGCAT
>JAFDVT010000726.1 GCA_018268875.1 Acidobacteriota bacterium | reverse complement strand
GTCGGCTATTCCAACGACATGCCGGGCTACATTCCTTCCAAACGCGTCCTGCACGAAGGAGGCTATGAGGCCGTCGACAGCATGATCTACTACGGACAGCCTGGTCCTTTTTCCGATGATGTTGAAGAGCTCATTTTTGCCGCGGTTCGCCGGGTGATGAAGCGCGTTTCGGCGAATTGACATAGGAATAGTCTTCGAGCGCCGTACCGTTCAGTGGCTGCCCCTGGCTGAACTGCACCAGCACGTTTTGGAGTACCTGCAATTCGGCCTCGCTCAACCTCCCGCTGAGCTCAACCGTTTCCGACGGATGGCTATACGCCGGCGTGTTTGTGACGACGCTGTTCGACCCGGCTCCGGCTCCCGCCGCCGCGGCCTTTGCCACCGCCGACTGCTGCAAGGCGTTGACCGATAGCGCTACGGTGTCGCCCTCCGTGCTCCGCACCTGGAACTGTACCTGCGATTTCGTCTTTGCCGCGCGGACGAGCCCCCGCGGGTGATGAGATTGTGGATCGTCTCCGGGATGGCGGGCCGCCGGCCCCGTCTCACGAACCGCACGCGTCTGCAGCGGCTCAAACCCGGTGGTGATGGTGGAGTCCCCATAGTCGATACTGCGCATGGTCCAAAACCTTTCTACAGAACCTTATCGACGCGACGTCGCAGGTTTATAGGACTTTTGCATCCGCCGTACTACCGCGACACCAATAAAGATCACAACCATCGCGATTGCTTCCCTCCAACCAAAGGGTTCATTCAGCAACAGATAGCCCAATCCGCACGCCACCACCGGGTTCACGTACGTATGCGTCGCCACCAGTGCTACGGGAAGTTTGTCCAAGGCATAGAGGTAGGCGCTGTATCCGACAATCGATCCGAACGTCACCAGGTAGGCGATCGCCAGGCCGCTTCGCATCGTGATGTGAATCTGATCGCGATAAAACAGCAGCGCGGGAATCCAGAACAACAATCCCGTGGTCAACTGTTGAATCGCACCGCTGACGATGGGGTGCGCGCGGCTCGGTTGACGCCGCTGAAAGATCGAACCCAGCGACCATCCGAGATTGCCGACCTGCAGAATCAGAAAGCCCCAGAACGGGACTGGTTCGACGTGTTCGCCGTTGCCGGCCGGCATCAGCAGCAGACCCGCGCCCAGCAGGCCAATCAGCATCCCCCAAATGACCTTGGGCCGGAAACGTTCGCCGCCGGGGACAAGCGCGTCCACGGCGATCATCCAGAAGGGATTCGTGGTGATGAGCAGCGAGGTCATGCCGGCGGAAACCGTCTGCTCGGCCGCCGCCAGGCAGGTGTTCGCCACTGCCAGCGTACCCAGTCCATAGAGTGACGTACGCCAGAATTCGCCTTCGCGAGGGGATGGAATGTAGTCCTTCCGAACCGCGGCGGCAATCAGAAGGATGAAGCCAGACAGTGTGAACCGGATCGCCACCAGAACGACAGGCGGCATCGTCTCCATGACGATCCGGATTCCCAGGTACGTCGTGCCCCAGAAAAAGTACACGCAAAGCAGCGCAATCCACGCCGCCACGCTATTGTTGCCAACTCCCGGGGATGTACCAGACAAGCTTAGATCAGCGCCTTCAGATACGGCACCTCGGACCGCATGTCGGTAATGCGCTCCGTCGGGTCGAACGCCTCGCGTTCAATGAAGATCTGCCCCTGATAGCCGACTTCCTTCAGCGTCTTGATGAAGGCCGGGATATTCACCGAGCCTTCGCCCAGCTTCCGTTCGTTCCCCAGGGACTTGTTGTCCTTCGGCGGCCAGTCGCCGTCTTTGGCGTGCACCGACGCGAGGTACGGCGCCAGCAATCGCAGGGCAGGCAAAGGCTCATCGCTGCCGTACAGAATCAGGTTCGCCGGATCGAAGTTGATCTTCAGATTCGAACGATTGACGTCCTTGAAGAACTCGAGCAGCGTCTCCGCCGGTTCCTGGCCGGTTTCCAAAGCGAACGTCTGTCCGTGCGTCGCGGCGTGGTCGCAAACACGGCGAACCATGTCGAGCACGGCGATGTAGTTCGGATGCGTCTTGTCATGCGGAACGAATCCGATGTGGCAGGCGATGCTGCCCACTCCCAGCGCGGCGGCAAAGTCGCTTAACTCGATCGTGCGCCGCAGCCGTTCGGCGCGAGTGGCCGGCGGAATGAACCCCACGGTATTTTCCACCGTCGGAATGTCGGCGTAATCTTCGCCGTTGTACACGCAGAACACCGTAACGACGGTGAAGTTCGCCGCCTGCAGATCCGCTTTCCACTTCGCCGTGAATTCCGGCGTGATCGCGACATCGCCCGGAATCGCCAATTGTCCGCAACGCACGTCCATCGTTTTGATTTCGTCAAACGTGTCGCGTACCGCCCAGAACATCATCCCCACTTCAAGGGGGTTCAAATTCGACATTCGATCTTTTCTCCGTTCTTGAGTCGCGCTTCGTTACACAACAGCGCCAGTTTTGTAGCCTGCGCGGAAGACGCCGGGTCGCACCGTACCGGCGCCGTACCATTTTCTACGCACTGCGCGAAGTACCGGATCTCTTCCGCGTACCCGTCGTGCGTATCCTGCGGGAGCAGCGTTTCACTTCCGTCCGCGCGATACAGTGCCGGCGGCCGCCCAAGCGAGCTGTACTCCACCGAGCCGCCGTCGCACACCACCGTGTACTCCATCGAAAATGGATAGGACTTCGGATGGTGCCATCCGCCGCTTACCGTGACTGTAAATCCGTTGTCGTAATACAGCTGCGCGTTGATCAGGTCAATGCCATCCGCCAGGGCTTCATACCCGGTGGCCGAAACCTGCGCCGGCTTGCCGAACAACCACAACGCGACATCGTAATCATGAATCAGGAGGTCGAACACACCGCCGCCGCTCTTGTCGCGTTGCTTCAGCCATTCGCCCCAGGTCGGAGCCGCGACGCGCCTGCGGAAGGCCGCCGAACGAGGCTGTCCCAACGTGGGAACCGTCTTGTGCAAAGACTCGTACATGGGGAAGAACCGCAGCACGTGCGCGATCATGAGAATCCTGCCAGCCGTCTTGGCCTCGGCTAGGAGCTTGTCGCATTCCTCGCCGGTCAACCCCATGGGCTTTTCGAGCAGCACATGCTTGCCCGCCTTCAGGGCCGCCGACGCGACAGGGTAATGCAACGCCGTCGGAAGGCAGATGTCCACTGCTTCGATGGAAGGATCCGCCAGCAGTTCGTCGGGAGAAGCATACTTCGCAACGTCGCTGAAGTCGTACTTCTCGCCTTCGCCGCCGAGATTTCCTTTAATGCCGGTGAGGTCACCCGCAAGTACCGCCGGGTTATTGCTGCAGATTGCTGCGAGTGTCACTTCCGGCAGGCCGCGCATCGCCTTGATGTGCGTGCTGCCCATGAAGCCCACTCCAATGACTCCGATGCGCATAAGTATTCAGTCTACCGGGTCGGCGCCGCTTCACGCTGCAACGCGACGCCCGCCAGCGTACCCGCGTACTTCCCGTCGTCGATCGTCGCCTTGCCGTTCACGAACACCCAGCGCATCCCTTCGGACATCTTCTCCGGCTCCTCGTACGTCGCCTTGTCTCCGATCGTCTTCGGATCGAACACAATCACGTCGGCGAACGCTCCCACAGTCACTCGGCCCCGGTTCGCAATGTGAAATGTATCCGCCGTCAACGAACTCGACCGCTGAATGGCGGCCTCCAGTGGCAGGACCTTTCGCTCGTACACGTACCGCCGAATCTTTCGCGGAAACGTCCCATACTTGCGAGGATGTCCGTAGGACCCGTCCGAGCAGGTCATCACCCAGTCTTCCTTCATGAACGCCTCGATGTCGTCCTCCGACATGTTGAACGACGCTACGCCGGACCCGCCGTTTTCGATGATTCGCAACGCCGCCTCCACCGGCGGCACCTTCCACATCTTCGCGACTTCTCCCAGCCGTTTGTTGCGGATCGACGCATCGCGAGGCGACAGCAGCAGGAACGAATCCGGTCCACCGCGGCGCTTCATGTTCTTTTCCACCTCTTCCACGATCCCGGGCCGCTGTGCCGGATCCCGCAGACGTTCCACCAGCTTTGCCTGCCCGCCTTCCTGCGCCAGCGGAGGCAGCAGCGAGGCGTGTAGCGAAGTCCCCGAGGCCGAATACGGGTACTGATCGGCGGTTATCTTTACCCCTTCGGCGCGAGCCCGCCGGGCGAGCGCGATCGCGTCCTTGCTTTGCCCCCACACATCCGTACCCAACGCCTTGATGTGCGAAATGTGAACCGCGATGTTCGCTTCCTTGCCGATCCGAATCGTCTCGCGGATCGCGCCCAGCAGTCCGATCGAGTACGAACTCTCGTCGCGCATGTGGGAGTCGTAGATGCCGCCGTACCTCGCCGCCACCTTCGCCAGTTCGATCACTTCCTCGGTGGTCCCGTAGTTTTGCGGTGTGTAAAACAGCCCAGTCGAAAAGCCGAACGCGCCTTCCTCCATCGCCTTCTTCACGAGGTTGCGCATGCGGTCCAATTGCTCAGCTGTCGGTGCCTTGGCGGACATGCCCATCACTTCCCGGCGCACCGAGCCATAGCCGACCAGCAACACGGCGTTCGTACCGATGCCGGAACTCTTCCATTTCGCGATCGCCGTACCGATGTTGAACGGACCCGCGCCGTCATTGCCCGCCACCACGGTCGTCACGCCCTGTCGCAGGTAGTTTTCATTGGCGCGACGACGGCTATCGGAAAGGTCCTCGAAAACGTGCGCGTGCGGATCGATGAATCCCGGGCTTACCACGAGGCCCGCGGCAGGCACGGTCTTCGCGGCCTTCACGCCGGAAGACTTGGCGTTGCCCACAAATGCGATCCGGTCGCCTTTGATGCCGACGTCGGCCGCGCGTGCCGGGCTACCGGTGCCGTCGATCAACTGCCCGCCTTGGATGAGGATGTCTACGTCTTGTGTGAGGGTAAGGAGGGAGGCGAGCGCTAGCACCAACTGCATTTTTGCAGTCTAACAACAAAGGAAAAGGCCGGACCCTTGTGAGGTCCGGCCCTTTGCCGTTTTACATCTGCGTTCGAGGTTTAGAACTCGAGGCGCAGACCCATGGTGATCAGGCGGGCACCCACCTGCGGACCGGTCGCACGGCCGAACAGCGCATTGCCGATCGTACCGTTGACGCCGCCGAAGGAAGTCCGGTTGAACGCGTTGAAGGCGTCCGCGCGGATGTTGAGTACCACCGGGTTCTTGTCGTTTTCCCACAACGTGGTCCGCTTGATGATGCCGATGTTCTCGGAGAGAGACGGCGGATTGCGGAACGCGTCGGTGTAGAACGCGGAAGTGCCCAGGGTGAACGGAGCGGCAGCGGAGAACGCGTTGGCGTTGAACCAGAGCGCGTTCGGGTTATTCGGGTCCAGATCCCGGCGGTCGATACCGGTCGAAATCGGGTTGCCCGTGCGATTGGCCTTCGTTACCTGCGTGAACAGAACACCGTTGCCAAGGGGGTTGCCCGGGGTGGTGATCTGGATCAAGTAGCCGGAGGCATAGCGGCCAACGCCACTGATGGTCCAGCCACCTGCGGCCTTATCCATCCAGCGGTTGGAGTTGAGCCACTTCTTGCCCTTGCCGAACGGCAGGTCGTAGGTCGTAACGATGTTGAGGATTTGCGTTTGATCGAAGGGCATGTAGCTCTTCGAATCCCGGAAGTTGTAGTAGTCCTGCGGGGACGCGGTGCCAGTCTGGGTGAAGATCTGGCGATAGTGCATCAGGCCCAGGCTCTTCGACCAGGTGTGGTTCGCCATGAGCAGCCAACCGCCGTAACGGCGCTCCACCTTGGTCTGGAGAGCGTCATACCAGGACTGGCCGACGCCAGCGTTGCGGCTCCACACGTTGGTGTACTGCGAGAACGGGCGAAGCGACTGCGCCACCGAGCTCGAACCGGCGAAGCCGGCATACGGAGCGGTGAATCCAGCAGCCTGCGCGGCCGCGGAATCGATGCGCTGCGAAAGCAACGAACCGAGCGCCAGGCGCGAAGTCGGCAACTGGTTCATGTCGACCGACGAAGCCAGACGCGTGCCACGGTTGCCCTGATAAGCCACGTCAATCAGCACTTTCTTGATTTCCTGCTGAATGTTGAGGCTCCAGTTCTGGATGCGGCCAGCGGTGCCGAACGTCGGCGAGAAGTAGCTCACCGAGTTGTTGTTCAGCGAGTTCGGGTTGAGGTTTGGCGGAGGCGCATAGCCGGGCGCGGGAGAGATTCCAGCGTCAAGACTGCGGGCCGAGTTGAAACCGTCGCTAACGTACTGGCTGGAGCCGTTGGCAAAACCTTCGCGGCAGCCGCAGCCACCGTTGCCGAGCGTCTGGTAGTAGATACCATAGCCGCCACGGATCACGGTCTTGGGGGTCATCTGGTAAGCGAAGCCCAAGCGCGGTCCGATGTCGCTGTAGTCGGTCGGGTAGGGGCGCAGAACGCCGCTACGGCCGGGGCCGGTGCCAGCAAAACGGATGGAACCGGGCAGGTTGCCTGCGGCCGTGTTCGGAAGGGTCGGGTCAAAGTAGGTGTAGCCGGCGGGGATGTGCCAGCCGATCGGCACTTCGTAACGCAGGCCGATGTTCAAGGTCAGCTTGCGGTTGACGCGCCAGTTGTCCTGGAAGTAGCCACCGGTGTAGGCGTAGCGGATCGGGTCGAACAGACCCGGCAGAATCGTGCCGTTGGCCTGGTCGGTAACGCCGAGCAGGAAGCTGGCAAATTCGCTGCCAGTGGCCGCCTGGCCCGGAAGTCCCGTCTGCGCAGTGTTGAACCAGTAGGCGCCGTTCGAACCAGCGTTGTCGAAACCGATGGTGCGAAGGCGGCGGTGATCCCAACCGAACTTCAGTTCGTGCTTGCCCTTCAGCCAGGAGATGCCCTGGGTAATCATCCAGGTATCGTTGTCCTGGCCGCCGTTCTGGACTTTGCCGTCGAGAACGCCGTACGGGGACAGGCCGCTGCGGCCGGTGGTGCTGTTGGCGGGTGCGAAATAGATGCGCGGGAAGGCATCGGAGTCAGCATTGAGGTTCGGCAGGCCGAGCTTGCTTCCCCATCCCTGCTGCTGCGGATTGTTCCACAACTGGCGTTGAGCGGAGAATCCAAACGTGGTGTGAACCAGGAACGTCGGACGCACGGTCCAGTCATGGTTGGCGCGATAGTTGAAGGGAAGCTGCTGGTTGTCCAGACCCTGGCTGATCGGGCCGTCGAAGTTCGTAAAGTCGTTCGCCGTCTGGCGCTCGCGGCTCATAAAGAACGCCAAGCGGTTGTTGACGGTGAAGTTGTGGTCGAACTTCAAGCTCCAGATCGTCCGGTCGAAGATCTGACGGCTGATGTAGTCGTAGTTGCTGGTCAACACACCCGTACGCGTCGGATTCGGGATGAGGGGAAGAATGTTCTTCGCCACAGTCGAAAAACGCGACGTCGGAATCACGTTGCCCGCAAACGGGGTACGCGTCGTGCCAACGCTCGTCGCCGGATCATAGATGATGTTGCTCAGAGCGGAAAAATCACCGGTCTTCATGGCGGCCGTCGGAACGGTCATAATCGGGGTGCCGGTGATCGAGATCGGACGCTGATCCTTCGTGTAAGTGAAGAACACGAACGTCTTGTTGCGTTCCTTGTTGTACAGGCCAGGAATCCAAACGGGGCCGCCGATAGCGCCGCCGACTTCGTTGAAGCGTTCCTTGGCCTTGGCCGCGCCGCGAGCGTTGTTCGCCCACGAGTTCGCGTTCCAGATGTCACGGCGCATGTTCAAAAACGCCGTGCCGTGGTACCAGCTTCCGCCGGACTTGGTGGTGTAGATTTCCACGCCGCCGCCGAAACGGCCGTATTCCGCCGAATAGGTGGACTGCAGCAAACGGAATTCACCGAAGATTTCCGCCGAAGGCATGTTGAACACAGTGCCGCCGGATTCCGGAATCGTCAGCGAAGCGCCGTCGATCAGCACTTCCTGTGCGCGGCCACCGGAACCGGACACGCTGGTCTCGGCGCCGTTGCTCGACACACCAGGCATATAGCTGAGGAACGACCGCGGATTGCGGATGCCACCGGTAAACAGCGGCAGGTCGCTCATTAGCTTGGGAGCAAACGTCGAACCGCGTTCGCTCGTGGTGGCTTCGAGTAGCGGGACATCTGCGGTCACGTCGACACTCACCGAAACGTCACCCACTTCGAGCGGAATGTCCATTTCGATGCGCTGGGCGACGCGAATTTCCACGCCCGTACGGGTTGCTTTCTTAAATCCTTGTTTTTCTACCGAGATTGTGTAGGTTCCCGCCTGAAGGGCTGGGAACAGATAAACGCCTGCGCCTGATGATTCCGTCTCGTTGACGGCGTTGGTTCCAATATTAGTTGCACTGATCTTGGCATTCGGGACCGCGGCGCCGGCCGCGTCCACGATATTGCCCGTTAGCGATCCAGTGGCAACCTGGCCGTAGGAGAGCGCGAAACTGAGCGCAGCTCCTATCAGTAGTGTTCTGGTCAAACCTAACCTCATAGTCTTCCTTGTTGGGTAACTCCCGTAAGCCGTCATTCGGCCGTCAGGGATGCTGTCATTATACATATTCGCTACCAACGTTTCGCCGCGCCGGTAACAATCCTGTTTCGCCCCATGATGCAAAAAAATTGTAACGGCGCGGTTCACCGTCGTGCTACCCCTGTACACCCTGTTAAATCGGTGAAAAATCACTGGGTTCTAGTGAACTTATGGGTAACGCCATGCGGCTTTTTATTCTCTAAATTTGCATGGTTTGTAAGGCTCGCCACATTGCCGTCCTTGCTGCAGTGATGTTTTGCAGCATACCGGGTTATTCGCTCTCCGTTTCGCTTTCGCCCGATGTGGCTTCCCCCGCGCTGGTCGGCCAAATGGTGACCTGGAATGCATCGTCCGATGCTCCGGAAGGATCGAAAGTCAGGTTCAAGTTCACTGCGCGCCTCCCCGGCGGCCCGTCCCTGCTGATTCGCGACTTCAGTCCGGCTCCTTACTTCTTCTGGACCGCGTCCGCCCGTGAAGGCGACTACCTCATCGAGGCCACGATCAAGAACCTGGACACTGGAGAAACGGCTACCGTTCTCGATCGCTATAGCTTCAATGCCCGCACCCTCGGCGGCACAACCGTAGTGAACCCCACGCAGAATCCGCAGGTCTTTCTGTTCAGCGCGCCACCCTGTACGTCCGGGCAAAGAATGCGCGTCGAATTCGTCGCCGACGGAGCGCCGAAGCAATCCACGAACTTCCAGTACTGCACCGGAAATTACTCGATGAACTTCTACGTGGCCGGTTTGCGTCCGAACACCGAATACGTTGCCCACTCCGTACTCGACACCGGCGACGCGTTCGAGAACGGCGCCGACGTCGCGTTCACCTCCGGCGCGCCTCCGAACTTCACCGAAAGCTTTGAACTCCATCATGACGACCCCAACGGCACTGCCTTCCCGGTGGTGCTGGCAAGCAACGGCTACGCGGTGGACCTCCACGGCACCCCGCTTTGGACCAGCACCGCCACCGTCTCGCTGCTTACCCGGCCGGCCGGCAACGGCTTGTTCTGGGGCGTCCTCGAACAACAGGAACTCCCGCTTGAGGATCAGTTGATCCGCCAGTTCGACCTCGTCAGCATGACGGTGCTGGAAACCAACGCCGAGCGAGTGAACGAACAGCTTGTGGCGATGGGCAAGCGGCGCATCAGTTCCTTCCACCACGAAGTTCGGACGCTACCCGATGGACGCATCGCCACACTTGCCGCTGTCGAGCAGACCGTCAACGGACGCGACATCCTCGGCGACATGATCGTCGTCCTCGATGCGGAACTCAACGTCGTTTGGACCTGGGACACTTTCGACTGGCTCGACGTCAATCGCAAAGCCGTACTCGGGGAAGATTGTGTTCCCTTCGCCGGAGGTTGTCCGCCGTTCTACAACACCGCGAGCGTGGAAGACTGGACGCACGGCAATTCGCTGCAGATGACTCCCGACGGCGCTTTGCTCTTCTCCATGCGCCATCAGGATTGGATCGTCAAGATCAACTACGACTGGTCCGAAGGCGACGGTCATATTATCTGGCGTATGGGGCCGGAAGGCGACTTCACGTTCCTCGGCAGCGACGCCTGGCCGTGGTTTTCGCACCAGCACGATCCCAACTTCGACTGGACCGATCCGAGCCGCCTGCTTGTGTTCGACAACGGCAACACGCGCTTCGAACAGAATCAGGGAGGCAACAGCCGTGGCCAGGTGTTTCGCATTGACGAGAAGCAACGTACGGCGGACTACGAACTCAGCGTCGATCTGGGCGTTTTAGCCGCCGCCGTGGGGTCCGCCCAAAAGCTCGGCCAGGAAGGGTATCATTTTGATGCTGGCTACGTCATTCAGCCCGATAACAGCCTGGCGGCGTACACGATTGGTGTGGATCCGTCAGGTGGAATTAACTACCAGGCGAAAACAAAGGGGCTGGTCTACCGTAGCTTCCGAATGAGTGATCTGTACACCCAGTATTAAGGAAGCAGTCGCATGAAGCGGAGAGAGTTTCTCCAGCAGGCTGCCGCGTCGATGGGAATGACGGTGGCTTGCGGAGCCTCCGTGTGTCCCGCGGCAGCCGCATCACCTTTCGCACCCGAACAACAGGGCTCGCAGCCGCGCCGTCTCGACAACATCATCGTGATTTATTGCGATGACCTCGGGATGGGCGACATCGGTCCTTATGGCTCCCGGATCCCGACGCCGAACCTCAACCGCATGGCCGAGGAAGGCGTCTTATTCAAGCAGTTCTACGCCGCCCCGGTATGCTCGGTATCGCGCGCGGCACTGCTGACTGGCCGCTACGGCGTCCGCGGCGGCGTACCCGGAGTCCAGCAACCCGGCGACCGCTACGGACTCAGCCGCAGCGAAACCACCATCGCCGAAATGCTCAAGCCGCGCGGTTACAAGACGGCCTGCATCGGCAAGTGGCACCTCGGCACGATGCCGCAGTTCCTGCCCACCTCGCGAGGTTTTGACGAGTACTTCGGTATCCCGTACAGCAACGACCAGAACCCGTCCGTCCTGATGCGCGGCACCGAAGTCATCGAGACGCCGGTCGACCAGGACACGCTCACAAGCCGTTATACGTCCGAAGCCCTTCAGTTCATCGAGCGCAACAAGGACACTCCATTCTTCCTGTACTTTCCGCACTCGGCACCGCACATCCCTCTCGGCGCGTCTCCCAACTTTCGAGGCAAATCCGGACTGGGTCTGTATGGCGATGCGGTGATGGAAGTCGATTGGAGCACCGGCCAGATCCTGGAAACGCTCAAGAACCTCAATCTGGACGACCATACGCTCGTCATCTTTTCGAGCGACAACGGTCCCTGGTTCCAGGGCAGCCCGGGTTCCCTGCGCGGCCGCAAGGGGCAGACCTTCGAAGGCGGTATGCGCGTGCCGTTTATCGCCCGTTTTCCAGGCTCGCTCCCGCAGAACGTCAAGGTCGATTCCTTCGCCACCACGATGGACCTACTGCCGACCATCGCCCGTTTGGCTGGCGCCGCCTTGCCCGCCAATCCCCTGGATGGCGTCGACATCTGGCCCGTGCTCACACAGGAGTTGGAGCGCGTTCCTCGACCGCCGTTCCTCTACCTGCACGAATACGACGTCCAATGCGCCCGCGTCGGGCGCTGGAAGTTGCACGTCGCCCGCGAGAACGCTCCGGCGTACGCGCCGGCTCCCGCCGAAGGCCGTATGAACCTGCGCCTCATCACGCCGGAACTCTACGACGTCGATTCGGATCCCGAGGAGGCCTACAGCGCCGGGGCCGACAACCCGCGCGTGGTGCAGCAGATCAACCAGCGCATTGCGGAAGTGCTCAGTACCATGCCCCAGCAGGTGCAGGACGCCTGGAAGGCGACGCTTGCCCGTCCCGTCGATCCGATCAATGAGGGAGATTGGCCGCAACTGGCCAAGACACCGTAGCAGAAACAAAAAAAGCCGGCCGTCGCGGGAGGTCAGTGAGCGGCGGCCGGTATCAGCACTCGCCCGGCCATGGGGAAGCCGGGACTAGGGCAAGTTGGAGGATTCGACGTCCGTTGTCCTTGCAGTTACAGAATGCCATTCGCGCGCTTTCTCAACCATCCCCTCGACAGGGGAGAAAGTATCCCCCGCAAAAAGCGAAAGAGGGAGTCAGCCTCGCGGCCGCTCCCTCTTTTCCGGTGAAAACGTAGCTGGAAAGAACTTAGACAGTCTTCAGATAGGCGATCAGATCAGCCTTTTCGGCCGCGGACAGTATGTCGGCATACGGCGGCATGCCATTTCCACCCGCGTCCACGATGGCTTGCACGTTGGCGTCGGTTACCGGCTTGCCGTTGTGCAGCTTGCCCTTCTTGTACAGGCCCTTCAACGCCGGACCCATCTTCTTTTCGTTGGTTTCCACGTCGTGGCAGGCGCTGCACTGCTCGAACACTTCTTTACCCTTCTTCGCGTCGGCCGCCATGGCGTTGTTGCCCGTGATCGCAAGGGCGAGAGCACAAGCGCCGGCGGCGCTCAGCCAAGATTTCATTTTCATAGTAGCTATCATCTCCTTGACCTTAACCTGCTTCTTTCCAGTTTACCAACCGGCCCGATCGCCGTCCGTATTGTTTCGGACGGACCACTCCACCTGGCGGTTACGACGTTTTCTGTCTGTCTACGCGTCCTGGTGATTCTCGAAATACCGGTCGATGGAGGCCTTCCACTGGTTCGCCACCGACTCGCTCATGCGGTCCATGTCCTCGTGCGACATCGGCTTGAAATTCTTGGCCACCGCGACGTTATGGTCGATGTACTCCATCTTCGGCATTCCGATCACCACCGCCGCCACCGGCAGCGACATCGAATACCGGATCAGGGACTCCACAGGCGCCTTGCCGAGCAGCTTCTCCTGTGCAAAGATCTTCATCGCCAGCACGCCCATTTTCTTCTTCAACGCCACCGGCAACGCGATCGACTCGAAGCCCTGCGGGCCCGTCTGCCCTTTGCCCGGAACGTTCGACGGTGCGGCATTGCCCATCCGCGCCAGGTTCAGCGCCATCTGCGTACAGTCGAAATCGTGACGTTCGAGCGCCGTCTTCAACACGGTCGGATTGGTGTGGCAGGAAACGCCGGCAAAGCGGATCGCCTTTTCGTCGCGCAGCTTGTACAACGCCTTCAGGATGCCGTCCTTGGCCTCCACTTTGGCCAGATCGTCCTCGCCCGCCAGCGAATGGATGTGGCACAGGTCCACCTGGTCGACGCCCAGCCGCTTCATCGAGCCTTCGAACAGTTGCATCGTCTCGTCGTAGCCGCGGGTGTTCAGCTTGGTGACCACGAACAGGCCCTTCTTGCCGCCTCGCGACTTCAGGAACTTGCCGACGCGTTCTTCGGATACGCCGTCGCCGTACCCGAACGCGCAATCCAGGTAATTGATGCCCAGATCGACGGCCCGGCCCATGGCTTCCAGCGCCTTTTCTTCTTCCTTGTACATCAGCCAGCGCGACCCGCAACCGAAGGCCAGGGCCGAAACTTTCACTCCGGTCTTGCCCAGTGTGCGAAGCGGCATGCCGGTAGCGGCGTCCACAGAAGAACCGATCAGCCCCAAAGCGGCGGCTTCGAGAAACGTGCGGCGTGTGACGGGTTGCATATGCCGAAATTGTATCAGGACCTTCGCTGGGATCTGGCCCGCCAGACCTTCACGCCGTACGCCGCCGCTGCCGCTGTACACGCCAGCCACCCGGAGGAAGGCTCCGGAATCTCTCCTCCGCCGGGATTGGGGGGAGGCGGTCCTTCGTCAATCGGTGGGAACAACGGTCCCGGCTCACCCGACAGCGCCGCCTGCTCAAACGGGTCGAAAGGATTCCGCGCGGTGGTCCACACGATCCATTCCGCCGGATTGGCATAGGACAAGTACCCGATCAGAGGCGGCTGATAGGCGATCGTGTATTGGGGAAACTCGCGATTGAGGGCGTCGATTTCCGGGTACGGCTGGGCCTGAGTCGCATCCACCTGCGCATCGTAATTCGGGTGCTGCCCCGGAAAGAACGGTATCGGCCCCGCCACTGAGGTGATACAGCATGCCGAAAGTACCAGTAGCAGAGTTCGCACAATCCGATCCTAAAGTCCCATTGCGGGCGATAGTATCCGCCTTTCGTACTGGAACGGACCAGAACTGCCGGCCCGTTTCACAGCTATGACAGAATGGTCTCGTGAAACGTTACGGAATGGTTCTAAAGCTTCGTCCCGAACATGAAGCCGAGTACCGCAAGTATCACGACGCCGTCTGGCCGGAAGTTCTGGAGATCATCAAGGACGCCAACATCCGCAATTACACGATCTTCCTGCGGAATGGCATGTTGTTCGGCTACTACGAATATGTCGGTACGGACTGGGCCAAGGATATGGAGACGCTCGGTCAGCAGCCCAAGATGCGCGAATGGTGGGACATCATGGAGCCCATGCAGCAGCCGCTGGAGGACCGCAAATCGGGCGAGTGGTGGTCCTTCATGGAAGAGGTTTTCCACACGCCGTGACCCGTCGTGAACTGTTCGCAGTGGCGGCCATCGCCTCCGCCGGTCCCGTCAAGAGGCCCAACGTCATCCTCGTTATCAGCGACGACCAGGGCTACGGAGACATCTCGCTCCACGGCAATCCTGTCCTCAAAACCCCGAACATGGACCGCGTCGCCAAGGAAGGGGTCCGCTACGATCAGTTTCACGTCAACCCGGTCTGCTCACCCACCCGTGCCAGCCTCATGACCGGGCGGCATTACTATCGCACCGGCGTGGTCGACACGTATCTTGGCCGTTCCATGATGTGGCCCGACGAGGTGACCCTGCCGGAGATCCTGCGCAAGGCGGGCTACCGCACAGGGCACTTCGGCAAGTGGCACCTCGGCGATCATTACCCGATGCGCCCCATGGAGCAGGGCTTTGACGTCTCGGTGTCGCACCACGGCGGCGGCATCGGCCAGCCTTCGGACATCCCCGGCGGCGATCACTACTTTGACGCCACTCTTTACCGCAACGGCGCGCCGTTCAAGAGCAAGGGTTACTGCACCGACGTCTTCTTTGACGAAGCCATGCACTTCATCGGCAACAATGCCGGTAAGCCCTTCTTCGTCTACATCCCCACCAACGCCCCGCACGATCCTCTCGAAGTGGACCCCAAGTGGGTGGAGCCGTATCAGGGCAAGGTCGATGACCGTACGGCCAAAGTCTACGGCATGGTGGCGAACGTCGATAGCAACCTCGGCCGCCTCATCGCCAGGCTCGATGAACTGAAGATCGCCGACAACACGATCCTCGTCTTTATGACCGATAACGGTCCGCAATGGGATCGCTACAACGCGGGCATGCGAGGCCGCAAAGGCACGGTCTATGAGGGTGGCATCCGCGTGCCGTTCTTCGTCCGCTGGCCCGCAAAGATCAAGGCCGGGCAGGTGGACAACCGCTTGGCCGCTCACATCGACTTCTTTCCGACGATCGCCGCCGCCTGTGGCGTTCCGCTACCGAAGGGCGTCAAGCTCGACGGCCGCGACATCCTGGGCGGCGACCGTTCCAATCGCACCATCTGCTTCCAATGTCACCGTGGCGACCGCGGCCGTCTCTACGAAAACTGCTGTGCCATGGACTCGCGCTACAAGCTGGTGAACGGCAAGGAACTCTACGATCTGCAGGCCGACCCGGGTGAAAAGAACGACATCGCGGCGGCTAATCCCAACGAGGTGGCGCGCCTGCGCAAGGAGTACGAGGCGTGGTTCCACGACGTCGAAAGTACGCGGAACTTCAAGTTGCCATCCATCTGGCTTGGCGACCCGCATGAAAACCCCGTGTTACTGACCCGGCAGGACTGGCGAGGTCCGCAAGCGGGCTGGGATGCCAAGTCCATTGGTTACTGGGATGTCGATGTCCGGCAGGGCGGAGCGTATGAGCTGAACGTCCTGTTCGGCCGCGCTGTCGATGCGGGCGAGACGTTGCAGGTGTCGTTGAACGGCATCGCCGCAACCGTAAACGCACCGGCGGGAGCGAAGTCTGCCAAGGTGACGTTCGACAAGCTGATTCCGAAAGGCGAAGGGCGCCTGGAAGCGTCGCTCGGCGACCGCGGAGGCGTTACGTACGTGGAAGTGTTGCGCAAGCCAAAGTAGCCGTATAGATGGCTGCCTCGGCCTAGAGCCCTGAGCGCCGGAGCCGTTGTTGCACTTCGGCCCAGATCGTTGCCGCTACCTCGTCGATGGAACCCGATCCATCCACCAGGCGGAAACGGTCTGGCTCGTCTTCGGCGATCTTGTG
>JAFDVT010000725.1 GCA_018268875.1 Acidobacteriota bacterium | reverse complement strand
GACACCGGCCTGGGGCGTCGCCCTGGGACTTCTACTCGCTCTGTCCGTCACTTTCCTGCAGAATGCCACCGAATTCCTCTACTTCAATTTCTAGGTGGATTCTGGCGACCGCGGGCGTCACGCTCGCCGCCATCGGCACGTTCAACTATTGCGTGGACCCGTTCCAGCAGTACCGCGCGTCGGCCAAGCCTCGTTTCTGGCACACGCTGCAACGCCACATCACGCCCGGCATGGCAAAGCGCGGCGGTTACGACATCGTGCTGTGCGGCTCGTCCATGTTCGAAAGTTTCCGCAACGGCGAGGCCTCGCAGTACCTGGGCGGACGCGTGGCGAACCTGTCGCTGAGCGGCGTATCGGCCTACGAAATGGGATTGATGCTCGATGTCGCGTTCGCGCATGTGCCGGACATTCGCCGCGTCGTCATCGACCTGAACGTCAATAGCTATGCGGGTCCCACGAACAAACGCTGGTTCGACGAACCGTTGCCGCTGCACCTGTGGGACCGCAATCCGTTCAACGACCTTCGCTATCTTTGGTCGTCGGACACGACGATGCGCAGTATCGACATCGTACGCGGGGTCAACAACGGAGGCTATCGCACGGATCCCGACCTGCCGTGGGGCTGGGCATTGGACAACACGTTTTCCCGCGAACAGGCGACGCGCGAACTCGTGCCCGGGGACTTCAACAAGCTCTACAAACAGCCGCCGCGTACGACCGACGAGATGCTGCGGAACTTCGAAGCCAACATCCTGCCGTACATTCGCTCGCATCCCAAAACGCAGTTCGACCTGGTGCATCCGCCGTACTCGATCCTCGCCTGGATCGACTTTGAACAGCGCAAGCAAGTGGACTTGACGCTCGAATGGAAACGGCGCCTGTTCCATCTCACGGAAGGCTTGCCTAACGTCGCGATCTACGATTTTCAAGGCGATCCGCGCATTGAAGATCTCGATTCCTACACCGACATCTATCACTTCGGGTTGCCCACAGCGAAGTGGATGCTGCAAGAAATTGGACGCGGCGGCGGAAGCAGCTTCCGCGTCACCGCGTCCTCATTGGAACCGATGCTAAAAATCCAGCACGACCGGGCGAAGTCCGCCCGCGCCGAAGACTGGCTCAAGAAACCTTAGCCTGGACCCGCGCCCACCGCTTCCGTATACAACGCGTACAGGCTCTGGCTGCCGCACATGAACAGCCGGTTGCGCTTGGGCCCGCCAAAACACACGTTGGCGCACATTTCCGGAAGCCGGATCAACCCGATGCGGTCGCCTTCCTTCGAATACACGTGCACGCCGTCGTACCCCTCGCCGAACCAGCCCGCGCCCACCCAGACGTTGCCATCGGTGTCGGGACGAATGCCGTCGGCCTGCCCTTCGCGGCCGTCCATCGCCATGTGGATGAACTGCTTGCCATTACGAATTTTCGTGCCGTCGACGTCCCACACTTTGATGTTGTGCGCGGGCTTGCCGGAGGGCGAGTTACCCGTGTCGGCAACGTACAGCTTCTTATAATCGGGCGAAAAACAGATGCCGTTGGGCTTATAAATGTCGTCGGTGACTTTCTCCATCTTGCCCGTCTGCCCGTCCACGCGATACACCGCTTCCTTGAGATCCAAAGGTCCGCGCCCGCTGCCTTCGTAGTTCATCATGCGGCCGTAGCCAGGGTCGGTGAACCAGATTGACCCGTCCTGATGCACCGCCGCGTCGTTCGGCGCGTTGAGCGGCTTGCCTTCCCATTTGTCCGCGATCACGGTCACGCTGCCGTTGTGTTCGTAGCGGACCACGCGGCGATTGCCATGCTCCATCGAAATCTGGCGGCCCTGCCAGTCGAACATATTGCCGTTTGAATAACCCGCGGGCTGCCGCATCACCGACACATGGCCGTCCTCTTCGAGATAACGAAGCTGGCGGTTGTTCGGGATGTCGCTCCACACCAGATAACGGCCGACGCCGCTCCATGCGGGACCTTCCGCCCACAGCGTACCGGTGTACAAGCGCTGAATCGGCGTGTTGCCGATCTTGTAGGCCTCAAACCGTTTGTCGAGCACAATCACATCGGGGTCCGGATAGCGCGTGGGCGTCTTGCCGGTCCAGTCTCTCTGCTGCTGTTGTGCTGACAGGTTAGACAACTGCGCCGCCGCTGTTGTTCCCAGCGCGAACAAGGATCTTCTGGAAATCATCGCAGTTAGTATATCGGGAACATGACGTCAAAACGCGGTGTCTACACCGCCATGTTTGAGCAATCGATCGTCACTTCCCCACCCACCGGAAAGCCGTGGAGCTTTGCGCTTTCGCTCACCTTGCAGGCGGCCGGGATCACCGCGCTGATCCTGCTGCCACTCATCTACACCGAACATCTGTCACAAGCCCTGATTCGCGGCGGCATCATGATGCCGGCCGTACCTCAACCCAAAGCCCCGGTGACGCAGGTCGCGCAAGCATCGCCGTCCACCGCCGCCGCGCGTCCGCAACCGCGAACGGCATCGCTGTTGAACTTCATTCGCAACCACACGCCACGGCCTCTCGCCGACATCATCATGGACCCCGCGCCTGTAACCGGCATCGCAATGACTGGCACAGCGCCTGTTGGCAACGGAGGCTTTGCCGACGGTGTCATCAGCGGCCTGGGCGATTCCGCGACCCGCGTCCCTCCACCTCCGCCAGCGCCGCAGCAACAGCAGGTGGAACGAAAGCCGCAACCGCCCCAGGTGCTTCGTGTCAGCAGCGGCGTGCTCGCGGCGAAAATGCTACGCCGCGTGATTCCGGTGTACCCGGCGCTGGCCAAGCAGGCCCGCGTATCCGGCACGGTTCGATTGATGGGCAAGATCGCGCGCGACGGCTCGATTCAGGAACTCGAAGTCCTGAGCGGGCATCCGCTGCTTACAAAGGCGGCTGTCGACGCGGTGCGGCAATGGCTGTACAAGCCCACGCTCCTGAACGGCGAACCTGTGGAGGTAATGGCGCCTATCGAGGTGAACTTCACCCTCGCGCAGTAAGAACAGCGGTTTATTTGGATTTCTTCGCGGCGGCCTTTTTGGCAGCCTTCTTTGCGGCGGCTTTCTTCGCCGCAGGCGGTGGAGGTGCGGGCTCGTCGTCTGCTTCTCCGGCCGAATCGTCGTCGCCGCTCAATTCGTCCATCTCGGAATCGTCGTCGTCCTCGCCGCCCAACAGCAGTTCGTCGTCGCCTCCACCGTCGATCGGTAGCGCGCCGCCAGCTGCCTTCAGGGCAGCTTCCTCGGCCAGACGCTTCAATTCCTTCTTCGACGGAAGCGGTTCTTCATGCCGGTAATCGTGGTCGTGATAGCAAGTGCGGCAGCGGACCTTCGCTGCTTTTTCATCCACTAGAGAAACAATGGAATGATTGGTCAACCGCTTGCACTTGATGCAAAAATCGTCGATGTCGTCGCCGAGTCTTTGGGGCATAACATCCGCGCGGAACCGGCGGACTTTTCGCAGTATATCGCGTGGGGTCCGCTTGTTTCTACCTGCAAACTGTTTCGCGCCGGCGGCCGTCCAACACGTAGCATAGAGATAGGCGAAATGCGGGTCCTTGTATGCGACGATCAAGCGGACGTGGTGGAGGCGCTGCGCCTGCTCCTCAAGGGAGCGGGTTACCGCATCGAAACGGCTGACAGCCCATCGTCGCTGGTCGGCAAGTTGGGCGATGGCCGGTACGACATGGTCCTGATGGACATGAACTACACACGCGATACGACGTCCGGCGCCGAAGGCCTGGAACTGGTGTCGGCCGTTCGCGCCCGCGCCGGCAAGGTTCCGATTGTGGTGATGACCGCGTGGAGCAGCGTCGACCTCGCCGTCGAAGCCATGCAGCGCGGCGCGTCGGACTTTGTCCAAAAGCCCTGGGATAACCACAAATTGCTCGCCGTCGTGGAGCGGCAGATTTCCAAATCGGCGCGCGACGCCTATTCCGAACTCGAGATCGCGAGAACGGTGCAGCAGGGCTTGTTCCCGACGCGCGGCGGCCGTAGCGAAGGCATCGAGTTCGAAGGGCTATGCGTTCCGGCCCGCGAAATCGGCGGCGATTATTACGATTTCCTGCCGTTGGAAGGTGGACGCCAAGGCCTGATCCTGGCCGACGTGTCTGGCAAGGGCGTCCCCGCGGCGCTGCTGATGGCGAACCTGCAGGCGCTATTCCGCACGCAGACCAACGGCGACCTGCAACATATTCTCCGCAACGTGAACTCGCACTTTTACCGGTCCACGCCGCCCGCGCATTTCGCCACGGTGTTCTTCGCGGTGTACGATCCGGCTTCGCGGCAGTTGGAGTACGCCAATTGCGGTCATCCATCGGCGTTGCTGCTGTGTGCGGACGGTTCGGAATGCCGCAAGCTCGACACCACGGCCACGGTTCTGGGAATCATGGACGGCTTTGAGACGGACGTCGCAACCGTGGAGATCCGTCCTGGCGACAGTTTGCTGATGTTCAGCGACGGGTTGACGGAAGCGGGCATCGAGGCGGGAGAAGAGTTCGGCGAGGCTCGCGTCGAGACCGTGATGCGCCGCAACCTGCGTTTACCGGTGCCGGAGATGGTGTCGGCCGTGGCTCGCGCAGCGGAAGAGTATGCCAAGGGCGAACATTTCGACGACATGACGCTGCTCGCGATGCGTGCGGTATGAAAGTCAGCTACCCACGGCTGCGGATAGCTGACCACTCACTCTAGCGATTCGTCCGCGCCAGCGCCTGCGCGATCGTTAGCTCGTACACGGCGAACGCACGGAAGTAATCCGCATACGCATTGACCTCGCGAATCGAGGCTTCCGCTGTCGCCAGTTCACGCAGATTCAGCGTGAACAGATTCGTGTCGCCCAGGTCGAACCGCACCCGTTCTCCCGCTTCCACGCGGCGCGTTGTCGCCACCTCGTCGCGGATCACGCCCACGCGTTTGAAGGCCGTGATCACGGCCGAATACGCATCGCGAACTTCCGTCACAACCTGGTCCCGCTGGTAACGTTCGCGCTGGTCCAACTGATTGAGCTTGGCCTGCGCCGACTGCAATTTTCCCGTAGCCGCGCGACGCTGGAACGGCAGTTCCCAGGTGAGCGACGTACGCAATTCCTTGGGACCTTGCAACGTGCGGTTAATCGTTCCGGTGTCCTGATAATAGGAGACGCCGAAGTCGAGCGACGGCAGGCGCTGGTTCTCCGCCAACTGGCGATCCAGGCCGACCTGCGCTTTCTGCTGCTGGTACCGCGCGAGATCCGGGCGGCGGTTCAACGCATTTTCGATATCGTCCGTCAGCTTGGCTTCGTCCAGCTGCTCGGGCGGAGGAAAGCCCGCCGGCGTCTGGCCCACCGTAGCGATTCGAGGATTGCCGGCCGCGTCGCGATAGTACAACGACAGTTCGAAGGCGGCCATCTGCTGTCCTCGCTCGGCTTCTACCAACTGCGAACGCCGCTGCAGGATGATGCGTTCGTTGTCGAGCACTTCGAAGTCCGGTATCTGCCCCAGCTTTGCGGCTTCACGCAGTTGCGTATCGCGGGCCATGGCGATGTCCAGAACCTTCTGCGCCACCTGGAAGCGCTGCCCCGCGGCCACCCAATCCCAGTAACGGCGCGTGGCCGCCTGGTTGATCGCCAGCCGTTGCTGGTCGATCGAAAGTTCCGCCAGGCGCACGCCGAGGCGCGCTTTTTGCAGGTCGGCGCGGCGATAGTCGATGTTTCGGCCTTCGAGCAGCGGCAGCTTCAAACCGCCGCGGTATTCGCCGAGCGAACGCGTCAACAGATTGCCGTAATACGAGGGCGTTTCGCCGCTACCTTTGGCGTAGCTGCCGTAATATGACAAGCCCTGGTACGGCGTGTATTGTTCGACGCCCGCTTCAAAGTGTTCGTATTCGTAGTAGCCAAGGCGGCTCGATTCGGCCCGCGCTTTGGTGACAAGATCGAAACGGCCCAAAGCCGCGAGCACGTCGGCATCGGCGATGTTGCGCTCCTGCAGCGCGGCGAGCAGCGGCGGATAATTTTTCTGCACTGACGCCAGAACCTCGCCAAGCGTCAGAACCTCGTCCCCGCGCGCCGTCACAGACAACGACAGTACCGCGAGGATCAACGGGAAAAGTCTTTGCCACCTCATTTCTTTTTCTTTACGTCTCCACTGGAAACCGGTTCGCTTGCGGCGGTGACCGGCGGGAAGCCGTTGAACTGGCGCCAGAGTTCGAACCACAGCGGCACCGTGCGCAGCAGCACCCAGCCGTTGGCGCGAACGCCCTGGCGCAGGTAACGCTGGCTGGGCCAGGCCACGTCGTCGGGATCGGGCCGCACCATGATGCGGAATTTGCCCTCCCCGTTGTCCGTGGCGTCCACCAGCATCACTTCGCCGCCAAACGTTCCGACCGCGACCGAAGGCCAACCGGCAAACTGAATGGCGGGCCAGCCTTCAAACTGCAGGCGAACGTTGTCGCCCACTTGGATAAGGGGCGCGTCATTGCCGTTCATGAGAAGTTCCACCGTCGGATTGTTGTTGTCGGGGATCAGCACCGCAAGCGGATCGCCCGCTTTCAGCAGTTCGGATCCGGGTTGGGCAAGCAGGCGGAAGATCGTGCCGTCGCGCGGGGCGACGATCTTTTGCTGCTGCTGCCGAGCCAGCTGGACATCCAGCCGATGCAGTTCCGCGATGGTGTTGGCGATGTCGCTTTGCGCGCTGGCGGCCGAACCCTGTGCGTTCTCGATGGACGTCTTAAAGTCCGTCTGGATGCGTTGCTGTTCGGCCTGGCGCGCAAGCAGTTCCGAACGCGCAGAAGTGAGCTGCGCTTTGGACCGGTCGACATCGGCGATGGCCTTGTTGTGATCCAATTCAGCGAGTTCCACCGAACGCCTGGAGGTGAGTCCACGGGCTAGCAGCGCGCGCTGGCGGTCGATGTTCAACTGGGTGGTGGTTTCATTGGCGGAGGCGGCGTCCAGCACGCGTTCGGCGGCGCGAACGTTCTCCTTGGCCATGTCGATGCGCGCCAACCCCGCGTCCAGCGCGTTGCGGCGCGAACCGCCGAGGCCAATCACGCCCTGGGTCATGTTGGCGGCACGGCTTTTCTGCTGGTCCAGACGGCTCATCAAGGCGTCGCGCTGCGCGTTGAGACGTTCGATGATCTGCGGGTCGTTGTCGGAAAACTCGACCACCAGATCGCCCTTTTTCACCTTTGAACCTTCCATGACGTACCACTTGACGACACGGCCTTCGAGCGGAGCGGCGATGCGTTGCTCACGGTCGTTCGGGTTGACGGCGATCACGCGGCCGGCGCCCGCGACGTTCTGCACCCAGGGCGTAACCGTCAGGACGAGAACGATGAAACAGATCGCAATGCCGATGAGCCAGGCAGCCACCCGGGCCGGACGCGCCATGCGCACCGTGCCCAATACCGGGAGTTGGTACCGATGCTTGCCCGCGTGATGTCCGTGCGGTTCCACGAGGTAGTTCATCATATGGAGTTGCTTTCCGTCCGAATGGCGTGTTCGGGCTCTAGTTTGCCGTCGCGAAGGCTGTACACAGTGTCGCAACGTTCCAGGATGCTGTCGTGTTCGGTGGTGACGATCACCGTCCAGGGCGCGTCGTCGCGAAACAGGAAGTCCAGGGTCACGCTCTGCAGGCTGACGTCGTCCACCTGGTCGAGAACTTCGTCGATGATGAGAAGGCGAGGTTTGCCGGCGATGGCGCGGGCAAGGGCCAAGCGCAAGGCCTGGCCGGAAGACAGAGGCAGGCCGAAGGTGGAAACCTCGGTCAGCACGCCATCCTGCAGGCGGTCGATTTCTTCCAGCAGACCGACGGCGGCAAGAGCCTCGCGAACCTGCACCGTGTCGATTTCGGGGCGGCCCATCGCGACGTTATCGACGATGGATCCATGAAACACCTCGTGAACGCGCACCAGTGCGACAGCCGTGCGGAGGCTCCACACCTGGTAGTTGCGGATGTCGTTGCCGTCGATTTCGACGACGCCGCTTTGCGGGGTGCGAAGACGCCACAGGACATCGACCAGCGTACTTTTTCCGTTGCCGCTGCGGCCTCGAATGGCGACGCGTTCCCCGCTCCGGACTTCGAGATCGAGCCCGTCAAAAACTTTGCGCTTGTTGGGATAGGAGAAGCTCATGCCGCGTACGGACACAGTGGCGCCGGCGTCGCGGACGGGAACCGGGTCGGGACCGGACGTTTCCGTGTGCAGATCGGTCAGATAGCCGAGCTTGTCGACTGCCGCGCACAAGTCGTAGTACGTCTCAAGGTGCTTGCCGAACTTGGCGAAGCCGCTGACGGCCAGCGTCAGAACCAGTTCGGACGCGACGAGTTGTCCCAGCGTCAGTTCGCGCGTGATGACGAGGTAGCCACCGATGCCGAGTAGCGCGGTGCTGGCCAGCACCTGCAAGCCCAGCGACCCCATAATCTGGCGCAGCAGGATGCGGAAGTGCTTCTTGCGGTCCTCGACATAGTCGCTCACCAGTTCGTTGGCGCGGTGCAAGGCAAATTGCGCGCCGGGGCCGGATTTGAAGGTATGCAGATGGCGTCCAACTTCCTGCAGCCACGCGACCAGCGCGTACTTGGCCTTGGATTCATCGACCGCCGTATCCACCGCGCCCCAGCCCATCGGGAACAGCACGATCGTGATGGCGATCACCAGGAAGAAGTCGAACACGCCCAGGTACGGATGATAGACGGCGAGCAGAGCCATGCCGATCACCGTCTGCATGATGATGGTCAAACCTTCCACCAGCAGCGTGGCCGCGGACTTCTGTACGGTTACCACTTCGAGGAACCGGTTGACGAGTTCCGGCGGGTGGATGCCATCGAACGCGGAAGAGCGGGCGCGCAGCAGACGGTCGGCGGCATCCGACGCGGAGCGGACGAAGATACGGCGTTGCAGAATTTCGACGACGTATTCGCGCAGGGTCTGCAGGATGGCGGAAAACAGCAGGAAGGCGAACAGCAGAATGCTGAGAACGGCGATTGGCTGGAGAAGAGAGCCGAAGGCCACGGTGTTCACCAGCGTTTGCGTGGCCAGCGGCAGGGCTAGGGTGAGAATTCCGATCGCCACCGAATACATGATGGCGACGATCAGGTTGTTGCGTTCCAGGCGAAGCAAAGCCCCCACACGTATCCAGGGGGCTTGCCCATGCCAGGCGGTTTTATCCTTCTTGCTCATGCGTTTCTTGTTTTATCCGTGATTAGGAACTTAGCAGTGAAGCCGCGGCGGCATCCTGCGACGGCGACGAAGCGTTGGCCGTTGCGGCGAGGGCGGCGGCGGGTGTTGCGGTCGGGAACAGCGAGGCGCGAGCGGCGTCTGAAATCGCCTGCACGGCCGGATGGCGAAACTTGCGGTCGGCGGAGATGGCGTAAAAGCGCTCTTCGACGTCCGAGGTTGCGCCGACAACCACGAGTCCATTGGTCTGGCTGAGATCCTCGGCGATGCGATCGGGGACGGCAAACACGCCGGAACCGCCCTTTCCAAACGCCTCAATCAACGAAGAATCGTGGAATTCGGCCACCAGGTTGGGCTTGACGGACATCTTGGCGAACCAGTTTTCGAGCGCGCGGCGCAGCGCGGTGCCTTCGACAGGCAGCAGCAGCGGCGCGCCGTCGAGGTTCCCGGGGAAGTCGCCGGAAAGCGTCTCCGCCACTTCCTTGGTCGCCAGGAACGTCACGCCGCAGGAACCCAGCAGATGTCCAAAGGCGCGCACCTTCGACCCCGCGGGCACCGGGGTGTCGGACAGGATGAGGTCGAGACCGAGCAGGTTCATCTCATTTAATAGACGCTCCGGCCGGTCTTCGTGACACAGAAGTTGCACGGGTTGGTCCATGTTGAGGGCCGGTTGCAGAATTTTGTGGACAAGGGACTTGGGCAGCACTTCGGCGACGCCGACGGTCAAACGGAGCACGCGCGAACTGGGCCGGGTTTGCACGGCGTTCTGCAGCTCCTTGCCGAGGCCGAAGATCTGTTCGGCATAGCGGTACACGAGCCGTCCAAAGTCGGTAAGAACCAGACTCCGGCCCGTTCGGACGAACAACGGCTCTCCGAACGCGTCTTCGAGCGTGTGGAGCTGGGCGCTGATGGTCGGTTGCGCAAGATCCAATTGCTGGCTCGCCCGGGTGATGGACCCTTCTTTGGCGACAGTCCAGAAGTACAGAAGATGATGGTAGTTCAGCCAGTCCATTATTAATGTAGATTAACATTAAATCAAACTGGTTGCAAAAAACCTTAATGAGACGACGCGGCAATTAGAGAAAACAGGGGAGGGCGCGTGGAACCCTCCCGTTTTCCATAAGTTGCCTATGCCCGGGACTGATAGGAGCCGTCTGTTGTGCTGACGCGGATCTTCTCACCCTCGTTAATGAAGGCGGGCACCTGCACGACGAGTCCACTGTCCATCTTGGCGGGCTTGCCCACATTGGAGACCGTGGCGCCCTTGATGCCGGGTTCGGTTTCGACCACCGTGAGTTCAACCGAGGCGGGCAGATCGACGGAGATGGGGTTGCCTTCGAAGAATTCCACCTGAACCTTCAGGTTGGGGATGAGGTAGCCGACGGCGTCGCCCAGAAGGTCCTTGGTCAGGAAGATCTGTTCGTACGTTTCGGTGTTCATGAAGTAGTAGCTCTCGCCGTTTTCGTCGTAGAGGTACTCCATTTCCGCCTGTTCGAGGGTGGCTTTTTCGACCTTGTCTTCGGAAGAGAAGCGATGTTCGAACATCGATCCCGAGCGCAGGTTGCGCATCTTCACCTGGACGAAGCCGCGGAGGTTGCCAGGCGTGCGGTGGGTCATCGTAAAGATCGAATGAAGCTCTTTGTTAAAGATGACGACCATGCCCGGACGCAGTTGTGTTGCTGAAATCTGCATGCTGATTGCTTGAATGGACTCCTGGGGATTTAAACCTGACGGGTAATTCTTTATTGTACAGCGAGTGTTACGGTAAAAAGAGAGAGATGTCCACCAGTCCAGCCGCTGTCGAGGCGGCTCCGCCAAGCGCGGGGACCGGGGCAGATGTAAGCCAGACAGTCTATTCGATGATCGGCGCGGTGGCAGTCGCGCATCTCATCAACGACCTCATCCAGGCTGTCATCCCCGCGATTTACCCGATTATCAAGGAAACCTACGGTCTGTCGTTTACCCAGATCGGGTTGATCACGCTGTCGTACCAGATTACGGCGTCGCTCCTGCAGCCGGCCATTGGATTTTCCACGGACCGTCATCCGCGGCCCTTTCTGTTGCCGGTCGGGATGGCGATCACTTTGTGCGGCATTCTGCTGTTGTCGCTGGCGCACGGGTTCCTGCCGATTGTGGGTTCGGTGATGTTGGTGGGTCTCGGTTCGGCGATCTTTCATCCGGAAGGGTCGCGGGTGGCGCGCATGGCCTCGGGTGGCAAGTTCGGGCTGGCGCAGTCGACGTTTCAAGTCGGCGGCAACTCGGGTTCCGCGCTAGGTCCATTGCTGGCGGCGGCGATCGTGGTGCCGTACGGACAGTCCCACGTCGCATGGTTCGGCGTCTTCGGACTGGCGGCGATCGCTCTGCTGTACCGCGTCAGTAGTTGGTACAGCACGCATCTCGAATGGTTCCGGCGCAAAAAGTCGGCGTCCGGCGCGAACCCGCTGCCCAAACGCACGGTACTGCTCGCGCTCGGCATCCTCGGCCTGCTGGTTTTTTCGAAGTTTTTTTACCTGGCGAGCTTCACCAGCTATTACACGTTCTATCTGATCGAGCGGTTCCACACCGGGGTCTCGCAAGCCCAGTTTTACCTGTTCCTGTTCCTTGGGGCAGTGGCCGCGGGTACCTTCCTCGGCGGACCCATCGGCGACCGCATCGGACGCAAGGCGGTGATCTGGTTCTCGATCCTCGGCGTCGCGCCGTTCAGCCTGCTGATGCCCCACGTCGACCTGTTCTGGACGGCGGCCCTGAGCATGGTGATCGGCTTCATCCTGGCTTCCGCGTTTTCGGCGATCGTCGTTTACGCGCAGGAACTGGTGCCCGGCAACGTCGGCATGATCGCCGGCATCTTTTTCGGGATGAGCTTCGGGTTCGCTGGCATCGCGGCGGCTCTGCTAGGCAAGCTTGCCGACTGGAAAGGCATCGTCACCGTCTACGAAGTGTGCGCGTACCTGCCGCTGATCGGCATCCTCACGGTGTTTTTGCCGAACCTGAAGAAGAAGACGGCGGCGTAAAGCTAGCCAGGTATTCCGCCACGCGTTTTGCCGCGTCGGGGTTCCGTCCGGCGGTCCATTGATCCGCAATTTCAGTCTTGTTGGCTTCGGTGAGATGCCAGGACGTGGGCG
>JAFDVT010000724.1 GCA_018268875.1 Acidobacteriota bacterium | reverse complement strand
TTACGTTGGCGAGCCTGGGATCGGCGGCCAGGTTATGGACTTGATCGGGATCGGATTTCAGATCGTACAGTTCTTCGGCCGGGCGTTTGCCGAAACAGAGGGAAAAGTACGGTTCCGCCTTGGATTCCAGGAGCAAGCGCTTGGATGGCGCGTTATCCACGTCGCCGTATGGCCCGACAGACCAATAAAACTCGGGATCTCCGGCGGGCCACCGGTCCGGCTCGAAATTGCGCAGATAGAGATAACGGGAGGTGCGAATGCCGCGTACCGGATAGCTAAGGTTACCCTTGCGCACGTTGGCATGGCGTTCCCTTTCGAGGAAAACGGCGTCGCGACGGGGTGGATTGAGGAGACTTCGAGCCGTGATCGCGCCTGGAATCGCGATGCCGGCCGCCTCGAGGAACGTCGGGCAGAGGTCGCCCAGTGTGACAAAGCCATCGTGGCGAGTGCCGGCGCGAAGCCTTGCCGGCCATCGCAAAGCCAATGGGACGCGAACGCCCAGGTCGTAACAGTTGCCGAGCCCGCGCGGTATCTGCCATCCGTTGTCGCCGGTCATTGCGACAAGAGTTCCATCGAGCAGTCCGGCCTGTTCCAACTGCCGGATGTGTTCGCCGCTTTCCTGATCGAACTGTTCCACTTCGGCGTAATAGTCGCGGATATCCTGACGAATTACGGGATGGTCCGGGAGATGGGCTGGAACACGAATCTTGGCCGGATCGATACGGGCGCGGAAGTTCTCGCCGCGGGTCCAGGGAACGTGGGGATCGTGGGAACCGAACCAGAAACAGAACGGCCGGTCTTTGGGTTTGGCGGCGAGGAACTCGTCGAAGGAGGCAAACTGTTTGCCGGCTGGATTCGTACCATCGCCGGGTGGCGTACCGGGTCCCCAACCCTTTCCGGCGAACCCCACGAAGTAGCCCGCTTTTTCAAGGAGCGTGACATAGGTGGGGATGTCCGTCCGCAAAGGGCCATACAGACTCGCCGCCTCACCGAGCCTGTGGGTGTCCTGGCCGGTAAGCAGCAGCGATCGCGAGGGAGAGCAGGATGGGTTCGGCGCAATCGCATGGGTGAAATGGACACCCTCGCGGGCCAAACGATCGAAGACCGGCGTCCTGACCACCGGATCGCCGGCAATGCTGGCATGAGGATACGCCCAGTTGTCGGCGAGCAACAGCAAAATATTCGGTCTTGCGGCGGCGGCGGAGGCGCTGGCCGCCGCCGCGACGGCGGTGGAAACGAATGTACGGCGATTCATGCGATTTAAAGCACATGATAAGTCAACGGCACGACGGAGGGGGCGTCTCCGTGAGTGGTGCGGTGACAGGCACGGGAAGCGGTGCGGTGACAGGCACGGTGACAGGCACGCCCAGACGACAGGCACGGTGACAGGCACGCCCAGACGGGTGGGATAGGGAGGAAGGGGTGGAGCGGAATGCGGGATTCCTGGGGAGGGATAGGGAAATCAGCCGGGATGATTTGGGTCGTCTTGGAGCTAAAAGAAAGAATGTCTTCGAAACGCTGACGCGGGTCGCTAGAAGGCACGTACCGCCTCGGACTCTACGCTCTTTTGGATGCGCGGCTTGAGGGATCCTTCCTCGATCAGATCCACTTTGCAGCCGAGCATTTCGGAAAGGTCCAGTTCCATGCCGGCGATGTCCAGGAGCGATATGCGGCGATTGACGTCGAAGGCGGCGAGGAGGTCGACGTCCGAGTTTGCTGCCGCATTGCCGCGGGCGGTGGAACCGAACAGCGAGAGGCGCACGATGCCGGAATCTTTCAATTGCCGTTCATGAGCCCGCAGCGTTGCGATCACCTGTTCGCGATCCATGCGTTCAGTGTAGTACGGGTTAGTTGAGAAACACGCCGCCGTGCTGGTAGGGGTTTTCGTCCGGATGTACGGTCACGGCGACCTGCACCAGGTGGTCGCCGCCGCCTAACATCACTCCTTTGACCGGAGGGACGTCCGAATAGTCGCGGCCCCAGGCGAGGACGATGTGCTGGTCGAGCGCCCAGCGGTTGTTGGTGGGATCCAGGCCTACCCAGCCGGACGAGGCGCAGAACACTTCTACCCAGGCGTGGCTCGCTTCCGCTCCTTGCGTGTCCTTGCTCGAGGGGATGTAGCCGGAGACGTAACGGGCCGGTATGCCTAGCGAACGGACCGTGGCGAGAAAGACGTGGGCGAAATCCTGGCAGACTCCTTGGCGTTCCTTCAAGGCGGTTTCGGGCGGCGTGTCGACCTTGGTGGACTTGGGCAGATACTGGAACTCGGTGTAGATGCGCGTGCTCAGTTCGAAGGCCGCGTCGAGCAGGGGGCGGCCGGGGGTGAACGTCGGTTCGCCGTAGGCTCGGAAGTCCGCCGAAAGACGGGTCATCGGCGAGGCGAGAGTGTACTCGGTCAACTCCGGGGTAACGGCGTCACGGACCTCTTCCCAGGGCGGGGAGAGCATCACCGATGGGGCTCGCAACGGCGCGACGTCTACCCAACTGTCGGCCTCGATGACGAACTTCGAATGCGGGCTTTGCAGGGAGAAGAACATCACCTCGTTGCCGAAGTAGTCCGTGTGGCGCGAGGTGACCGGCGTGCCAGGGTCGATGGCGTACTGATGGCGGATGAGCGTCTGGTTGCCGGTTTCGCGGGGGCAGAGGCGCGTCTGGTGGTGCGACAGGGCGACGGTTTCACCGTACAGATAAGTCGTGGCGTGGGTAACCCGGTAGATCATCTTGTTTTTGTTGTTACGACACGCTCGAGGCCCGCTGCGGGGCGAGATGGGTGAGGTACGCGGCGGTGACGTGCGTACAGACGGCGCGCAGCGATTCGCCGAGATGTTCGAGCAAGCCTTCGAACTCGGGACGCATCATCTCTTCGTCGGGGGCGAGGAGCGGGTCGACGTCGGTGAGCTTGATGCGCGTGGAACAGTCGAGA
>JAFDVT010000723.1 GCA_018268875.1 Acidobacteriota bacterium | reverse complement strand
TTATAATCGGCGGTGAGTGCCTGATATCGCAACCTTAGTTCGCACATCCGCTTTCCTAGTGACGCATTTCTGCAATTTGAGAGGAGCATATCTCGTTGTTCCTCAAGGGATTGCTTCACGAACTTCAGCCTGGCTGCACTACAAGCGACATTGTTGTCCTGTCGCCACAAAAGCAACGATTGCGCCAAAGAGAGCCTAGCTTCGACATGAATTGCGAAAAACCACTCCGCGCCCCATACCCTATCAAGCCTAATTCTCTCCGATACCGCCCCCAAGGTCTTCGCCCATCCTTCCGTTCTGGCTACCTTGACCTCGGAGGTTTTCGATGCGATTGCCAAACGAACATCCGAGAGCGCGGCTGCGAGTTCACTCTGTGAAACATTGCTGCCACGCTGTGAGGACAATTGGTATCCGAATTCGACTTTGGAATTGTTCAGTCGACGCGAAAGTCGGTTTTCCAGGCTCTTTTCCAGACTCTCGCTGGTCTTCTTGTCTTGTTCGGGGTGGATTTGTCGCCAAGTCCAATTCTTGATATCGAAGTCGACAAATGCCTTCGCGGCAGTGGCATGCCGCAAGTCTGCGTCTGCCAAAATTCTTGCGCGCTTAGCCGCGTCCGTTGCGAGGCGAGCCTCTCCCTTCAGATCCCATAATCCCATAAGCGCTCGTACATAAGCCCGATCGTAATTGAACTCATCATAGTGTTCTTCTAGCGTCTTTATGGCGCTGAGGTCATCGCCGGAAAGCAAATACAAGTACGCCAACACCACGTAAGAGTATGGCAATCCTGACATGGCACGGATGTCAGCCGGTGCCGCGTCAAAAAAACGCACGTCCTGTGCTTCGTCCCTCCCTGAGCGCTCCGAGTCAAGCAGGGGGAACAGTTGCTTCGCGGGGTCGGATTCGCATCCTTGACCAAATTTGGCGCGCTCCGCGCATTTGTCGCGAATACTCTGCAGGCACGCGTTTCGGAACGACATAGCTCCGCCGGTCAACTCGTCCGATCGGCGCATGAATCTGTCCTGTGCGAACACGGACAGCGCGAATGCGGCAACCGGAATTTGATGGTCGTTTGTCGCCTTTCCGCTCCGGGCAGTCAGCAATAACCGTCGAAGCAAGTAAGCAAGTTCTCCTGCTTCCGATCGTACGACGTCAGCGCTGAAATCGTCATCGGCTAAAAGTACAGTGGCACACTCCTTCATCGGGTGCAGCACGGAGAATATCATCCGCAGCAACGCTCCGTAACCAGCCTCCAAAGATGCGTCGCGGTAGTCCAGTAGGGCGAGGTTCGTTTCTGCGATTCCACTCTTGACGTATCCGAAATCAAAGTATCCAGAATTGAGCACGTACCACAATCGTTGATCCTGGTATGTCTCTGGGCGCTTGTCGTTGGCCGACTGAAACAACCTTCCTTCTTTGAATTTGTCTGTAAATTCCGCCTCAAATTCGCCCAGTTTTATTTTGGTAATATTTTTGGAGAATCTTGGAAATTCAGGAGCAAGAAACGCAATTAACAGGGCAATAACAGAGACGAACAATAATGAGTGCGGCGCGTCCATTTCTTGTTTGTTGTCAAAACTATGATTCTCGGTTTGCACTAGCCGAAAAACATAAATCGACATGGCCATACCGCCGATGGCGGATATCGCGACCGTTGGAAAGGATCTTAGAAAGAAGCTCGTGACGGAATGTCTGTCATCTGTCGATTGAGCTACAATGAAAAAAAGGAGCACTAAAGCAGTAGTTGCTATGCCAGCGATAATTAGCGTTCTGGGCCGTCGCATCATCCCCAAAATGGCGATGAGAGCCCCGCACGCTGTGCCTACGGAAATAAGGAAAAGGTTTTCCAACGACGCGCTCCTTCAGTCATCGGCAGGGCGTACCGATAGTCTATGGATATTATGCATCTCGGGAAAATATGCTACGTGGCAATGTGAGTCGCTGGAAGCGTCGAGGGGACCGACGGCAGGGTCTAAACCGCTGACGATGGGGAATCTATCGCAGCGACGCGAGCATGCCCGACGCCGAGCGTGCGAGGCGACTGAGAGGCCCGCCTTGATGGCGACACAGCCACCCGGCGTCGTTCACATGGGCGGCCACGAATGCACGTTGCGCGGCCACCCTCTTGGCGAAATCAACTGCTTCGTCCCGCTGACACGAGGATCCAAGGCCCCTATCAAGTGTTTCATACATCGGCGTCGAGTGGCTTGCTCCTTGAGGACCGCGAATCCGCATCTAGTTCCTCGTCGCTTCGAATTGTCACTGCTCTGGGACGTCGTCTTTTTCGAAGCCATAGAGTTGGTAGTGCTTTCCGCCTGCGAGTCGAGCGTGGCCTCCGAAGTTTCGGGCAAGTGACCGGCTTCCTGTAGCGACTGAATCGCCCCGGGTTTCCCGGAGACCTCCGGGTTTGAGTCAGGCCGCCTTGGCCGACTCCTGTTGCTGCTGATAGGACGAGTGCCCCAACTCTGCCAGCGAGATGTCCCCGATCGGTTGCAGGATCCGGCGGAGGTTGAACCGGTCGACCCACGCCAGCGTGGCGTACTTCACGTCATCCACGGTTCGCAACGGGCCCCGCTGATGGATCACTTCCGTCTCGAGCAGACCGATGATGGTCTCGGCCAGTGCGTTGTCGCAGGAGCCTCCGACGCTGTCGGCCGAGGGTTGCGCACCTGCCTCGGCGAGACGCGCCGAGTATCGAGTCAGCCGATCGTCGCCGCGATCGAACTGATGGCCGCCCACTACGAGCCGTGTTCGCCCTGATGCTCGAGCACCAACCGAACGGCACGCTCGCGCACTTCCGGTGAATGTTTGGTCTGCGCCTTCATGAGTCCATCCGCCCAAGAATTGGAGTCTCCAAGAAGCGCGGGGCATTTCAATACTGAAAAATCACTGCGTGACTTCTGCGTGAGTTCGTCCGGACAAGTCCGGCGCTGTAGAGCGCAAGTGGCGACGTGCGGTCCGATTGACACTTAATAAAATCAAAATGTTACGGGCGAACGGCTCCCTACGAACCAGGGGGTCGTGGGTTCGAATCCTGCCGGGCGCGCCAATCAAGCAAAGCCCTGCCGTAGCAATACGGCAGGGCTTTGTGCTTTCCGCGGGGCGCTTCATGTGCCGCCATTCGTGTCGCGAGCAACACGGCCGCAGCGACCACGCAGCACGGCGCTCCGTCCACCGGACTCGTCGGATGCATCGCAACCCGCCGAAGCAGATGGCGATGCCCGCCGAATCGACGGTCGCGGCTTCGCGCGTTCAAGGGCTTCCGACGAACCGGACGATCCGACCGTCGATCTGTCGCGGTGCCTCGACGAGCATGAAATGCCCGACGCCCGGGATGCGCTCCACTTCCGATGTCGGCGACAGCACTGACCGCACGGCATCCGCACCGGCCGCGTCGAGCGCGATGCAACCGTCGCGGGTTCCGTGGAGATACAGCACCGGCTGCGGCACCGGTCTTCCGAGCACGGCCGCCTGGGCCTCAGCCCACGCGGGCGTGCCGAACCGGTCCGGCGCGAAGAAGTCACGGTAGTAGCCGAGCGCCGCGCGGAGGTTCGCCGGATCCCGCAGACACGCCTTGACGCGCGGCATCTCGGCGGTCGGGTCGAAGGTGGGGGACCAGTCTCGCCACAGGCTCTCGATGAAGGCCAGATCGTTGCTGCCGACGATGGATTCGGCCACGCCCATCTGGAACAGCCAGAAGTAGAACGACCGCTTGAGCTGGTCGTATCGGAACGCGATCTGGCCGAACACCGCCCACGGCGGGACATTCATGATCACGGCCCGGCGCCACCGTCCCGGCTCGCTCGTGAGCGCGCCGTACGCGGCAGCCGATCCCCAGTCGTGCGCGATCAGCACGGCGCGGTCGTCACCACCGAGCGCGGCATGCAGACCGTTCGCATCAGCGGCGAGAGCGCGCGTCGAGAAGTCGTTGTCGGCCGGAATGGCAGTCGGTGCGTACCCGCGCATCCACGGCGCCACGGCGCGGTAGCCGGCGCGAGCGAGTTCCGGCAGCAAATGCCGGTACGTCCAGGGCGAATCCGGAAAGCCGTGCAGACAGAGCGCCAGCGGACCCGCGCCCGCCTCCAGTGCCCGGAACCGCAGGCCGTTCGCCTCGATGTCGATCTCGCGGATTGCCGGCGCCGCCATTGCTCCGGTCGCCGACAGGAGGCCGGCCGATGCGCCGGCGAGCAGCAGGTGTCTTCTGGTGTCGTCCATGGGGATCTCCGTCGGGTTGGCGTCGCGACGATCGTCGCGACGCCGTCATGCTCCGGCGGGATCCGTTGCAAATCCGTTCCGCGACCCGCGTCCGCCGCGCGTGCCGCGATCAGTGCAGACGGGTCGGACCTTTCGGGATCGCCTGCGTCGGGACGTGCGACGTCAGCCGCTGCAACAGCGAATCGCGAACGCGCTTCAGTGCGTCCGGCAACTGCGCGTCGATGCCGAGCGCTCGGTCGCACAGCATCAGCGCGTGCTCGATGTCGCCGGCGTTGGCACGGCGTCGCATGAGCGTCGTCACGCAACGCGCGAACCGCTCGCGCTGCCGCCGGCGGCCGTCGATCAGCCACGCGTGATCGTCTGCCGCGAGCAACGGTTCGCGGTAGAGCGAGAACAGCCGATGTTCGAGCACCGTTGCATCTGCGACGGCGTCGGTCTCGACGGACTCGCAGAGTTCCCCGAGCGCCCAGGTGTCGAGCCACACCATGCGGTGGTTCAGCGAGACCTTGCCGTCGTACATCCGGACGAGATCGGCGTCGCCGAGCAGATCGCGCAGGCGCTTCACGGTGCCGCGCACGTTGGTCATCGCACCGTCGCCTTCGGTGTCGGGCCAGAGAGCGTCCGAGATCCGCTGTGCGCTCACGTTCCGTCCGCTCTCGGCGATCAGCAGTCGCAGCAGATCGAGCACCCGGTGCTGCGCCTTGCCGTCGGCGATCAGCGGGCGCTCGTCGACCTCGATCGTCATGGCACCGAACGCGCGGATGCGCACGGGCCACGGCCACGGATCCGTGAACGGCGTGGGCGGCGGCACTTCGTAGCGGCGGACGAGCACGCGGATGACGTTCGGTCGCACGCCGCTGCGCCAGGCCTCGGAGAAGAGCGCGCTGAATCCGGAGCGGATCCACATGAGGCAGCCGCACGTGCCCTGCGTCTCCGCCAGGGCCAGCGTTCGCGCGAGCGACGTGCGCGCCAGTGTCTCCTGACCGCGGCCGAACGCGATCGCCGTTTCCAGTCCGGCGATCTGCGTGTCGCAGAACCGGACGACGGTCCCCCGGACCCGCGCCCGGGCCTCGTCGAGCAGCGCTTCCGCGTCTTCCACGTTGCCCTCGATCAGGTGCAGCGCGGCGACGTCGGTGAGTGCCAGGATCTGGAGGCAGCGCAGACCGGCCTGGCGGCTCGTGGCCAGAAAGAGGGTCATGGCCTCGCGCGTTTCGACATGCCGATTCCG
>JAFDVT010000722.1 GCA_018268875.1 Acidobacteriota bacterium | reverse complement strand
CCTCGATGTTCGCCGCGCAGGCGCGCAGCACCTCGGACGCGGACGGGTTGTCGAGCATCGCCAGCAGCAGGTGCTCCACGGTGATGAATTCGTGGCGCTTCTGCCTGGCCTCCATGAATGCCATGTGGAGGCTGACTTCGAGTTCCTGGGCGATCATCTAGACTTCCTCCATCACGCATTGCAGGGGATGCTGGTGTTGACGCGCGAAGGAGATGACTAGTTCGACCTTGGTCGCGGCAACATCTTTCGGAAACACACCGCAGACACCCATGCCGTCGCGGTGCACCTTGAGCATCACTTGCGTCGCTTGCTCACGAGCCATCCCGAAGAAACTCTGAAGTACGCCGACGACGAAATCCATCGGCGTGTAGTCGTCGTTGAGGAGCAGAACCCTGTACAGCGGCGGCGGGCTGACCTTCTGCTTTTCGACCTCGAGTAAGCCGCCCTCGCGTGGACCTGTCGCCATGACTACGTCACTGCCGAACGACGAGAATGCGTTGCACTTTCATTGGAAACTATTTTGCGCGCCGGGACGAAATTTACAAGGGCCGTTCCGGCACGTGATGGATCACCGGAAGCAGCATCGAACGACGTCGGTCGTTGACCCGGGGCCATCGCTGCGCTGATACGCATCGAGGCCCCGGGCACCGCGATCGGAACGCTCGCCGACGTCAGGCGAGACCCTTCATCTGCTCGATCATCGCGTTGCCGAAACCCGAGCAGCTGACCTGCGTCGCGCCGGACATCAGACGCGCGAAGTCGTAGGTCACCGTCTTCGCGCTGATGGCCGCTTCGGTCGAACGGATGATGAGATCGGCCGCCTCCACCCATCCCATGTGACGCAGCATCATTTCCGCCGACAGGATGAGCGAACCGGGATTGACGTAATCCTTGCCGGCGTACTTCGGTGCCGTGCCGTGCGTGGCCTCGAACATCGCGACCGAGTTCGACAGATTGGCGCCCGGGGCGATCCCGATGCCGCCGACCTGTGCGGCGAGAGCATCCGAGATGTAGTCGCCGTTGAGGTTGAGCGTGGCGATCACGTCGTATTCTTCCGGACGGAGCAGGATCTGCTGCAGGAAGGCGTCGGCGATGACGTCCTTGATCACGATGCCGTTCGGCAGCTTCATCCACGGACCGCCGTCGATCAGCTGCGCACCGAACTCGCGCTTCGCGAGGGCGTAGCCCCAGTCGCGGAAGCCGCCTTCGGTGAACTTCATGATGTTGCCCTTGTGGACCAGGGTCACCGACTCGCGATTGTTCGCGATCGCGTACTGGATGGCCTTGCGGACGAGCCGCTCGGTGCCTTCGCGGGACACGGGCTTGATGCCGATGCCCGACGATTCCGGGAAGCGGATCTTCTTCACGCCCATTTCCCGGATCAGGAAATCGATCACCTTCTTGCAGGCATCGCTTTCCGCCTGCCACTCGATCCCCGCGTAGATGTCTTCCGAGTTCTCGCGGAAGATGACCATGTCGGTCTTCTCGGGATTCTTGAGCGGGCTGGGCACGCCCGTGAAGTAGCGCACCGGACGCAGGCAGACGTAGAGATCGAGTTCCTGGCGCAGCGCGACGTTGATCGACCGGATGCCGCCGCCGACGGGCGTGGTCAGCGGCCCCTTGATCGAGACGACGTAGTCCTTGGCGACCGCGAGGGTCTCGTCGGGCAGCCAGACGTTCTCGCCGTAGACGCGCGTGGCCTTCTCACCGGCGTAGATCTCCATCCAGGAGATGCGGCGCTTGCCCTTGTAGGCGAGTTCCACGGCGGCATCCACGACCTTGCACATCACCGGCGAGATGTCGACGCCGGTGCCATCGCCTTCGATGAAGGGAATGATCGGCTGGTCGGGAACGTTCAGGGTGAAATCGGCGTTCACCGTGATCTTTTCGCCAGTGGTCGGCACCTTGATATGCTGGAACATCGGTCACCTATACGAGAGTGGCTGCGGAAAGCAGGAAATCGATCGGAAATCGCGCCCGGGCGGGCGCATCGTCCGACCGGATCCGTCGGCACGATCTGCAGAAGAGCCCCGCGACGGCAGCGGGAAGACATCCGCGAGTTTAGTCCAGCCGCCCCACCGTTGGCGACCTGCGCACCATCACGCGGCACCTCACGGGCGCACGGCCCGTCGTCGACCCCGGAGTCGGCAAGTCACAGGATCCGCGTGAGCGCCCGGGCGCCGGAAGCCGCCCTCGACCGATTCGCCACGCCCCCGATCTCCCGACGTCACCACATCCGATCGCCCTGCCCCGGTGACCGGCCTGGCCCGACGCAGATGCAAAACACCTTTTCACGATCCGGCAAATCGCCGCCCATTGCACGACAAAATACTTTTTCTACAGTCAGTTAACCGCATACACATTTGTTGTTGCGACGCGGCATTCCACCTCCTATATTCGACCCGTCACGGTGCCGTGTTCGACAAAGGTGAAATGTCGGCACTCGGGGAGATGCCACCAACCTGGCGACTTCCCTGGCCCGCCAGATTCGATCTCTGGCCGCCTTGTGCAACTGGGTATGGCGAGTTCGAGGTCCCGGGTTTCGGAGGCAATGCGGCTTCGCGGGAACCTCGACGGAAGGCATCCACACGATCCGGATGCCGACCAGGTCCACCCAGCCTGTGTTTTCACAATCAATCCGGACTGGAGAACGAAATGAAGCAAAGCATCGAGCAATTGCAGAAGGACTGGGCCGAGAACCCCCGCTGGAAGGGCATCACGCGTCCGTACACCGCCGCCGATGTCGACCGTCTCCGCGGCACGCTCCACATCGAGCATTCGCTGGCCCGCAACGGCGCCGAGAAGCTCTGGAAGCTCGTGAACGAACAGCCGTTCATCAACGCCCTCGGCGCGCTGACCGGCAACCAAGCGCTGCAGCAGGTGAAAGCCGGCCTCAAGGCCATCTACCTGTCCGGCTGGCAGGTCGCGGCCGACGCGAACGGCGCCGGCGAGATGTATCCGGACCAGTCCCTCTATCCGGTCGACAGCGTCCCGGCCGTGGTCCGTCGCATCAACAACACGCTGATCCGCGCCGACCAGATCCACCACTCGGAAGGCAAGGACGACATCGATTTCTACGCGCCGATCGTGGCGGATGCGGAAGCCGGTTTCGGCGGCGTGCTGAACGCGTTCGAGCTGATGAAGGCCATGATCGAAGCGGGCGCCGCCGGCGTGCACTTCGAGGACCAGCTGGCCGCCGCCAAGAAGTGCGGGCACATGGGCGGCAAGGTGCTCGTCCCGACGCAGGAAGCCGTCCAGAAGCTCGTCGCCGCGCGCCTCGCCGCCGACGTGATGGGCGTCCCGACGCTCGTCTTCGCCCGGACCGATGCCGAAGCCGCGAACCTGCTGACCTCCGACTTCGACGAGAACGACAAGCCGTTCTGCACCGGCGAGCGCACGTCCGAAGGCTATTACCGCGTGATGAACGGCCTGCAGCAGGCCATCTCCCGCGGCCTCGCCTACGCGCCGTACGCCGACCTGATCTGGTGCGAGACCGGCAAGCCCGATCTCGAATTCGCGCGCCAGTTCGCGGAAGCGATCCACCGCAAGTTCCCCGGCAAGCTGCTCTCGTACAACTGCTCGCCGTCCTTCAACTGGAAGAAGAACCTCGACGACGCGAGCATCGCGAAGTTCCAGCGCGAACTCGGTGCGATGGGCTACAAATTCCAGTTCATCACGCTCGCCGGTTTCCACTCGCTGAACTACGGCATGTTCGACCTCGCGTACGGGTACGCGCGCGACAACATGACCGCGTTCGTCGAACTCCAGCAGAAGGAATTCGCGGCGGCGGAGCGCGGCTTCACGGCCGTGAAGCACCAGCGCGAAGTCGGCACGGGCTACTTCGACGAAGTGACCCAGGTGATCCAGTCCGGCAAGTCGTCGGTGACCGCCCTGACCGGTTCCACCGAGGAAGAGCAGTTCGCCTGACCTTCCGGTCTTCTGCCCGCACCACCCGGACAGCCCGCTGTCCGGGTTTTTTTGCGGCCGGCCTCGTTCGCGAAATCTGATGCCATAATGCGGGAAATTTCGAACGAGCCGACCTAACGGAGCACACCATGACGACTCAATCCTTCGGCGAGGGCATCGAGATCCTCGCCCCGATCACTCCCGAATTCGCGGAGATCCTCACGCCGG
>JAFDVT010000721.1 GCA_018268875.1 Acidobacteriota bacterium | reverse complement strand
GCCAACGATCCGGCCGGGTTCAATGCGCTGGTGGAACAAGCCAAGGCCGCGCTCGCCGCGGTTCCTGCCAAAGCCTAACCGAACCATCTACCTAATAAAAAAGAGACCGCCACCTGAAAAAGGGGCGGTCTTTTTTTGTTGTTTTCCTGGCCTACCGATACACTGCATCACTCGCGATTTCTGGGAATATTTTTTCATTTTTGAAACGGTTGTTTTCGTCCAGCCGGCAGGAAATCGCGCCCGCCCATCTGTGTGTTTTGATAGACTTCCGGCACGAAATCGATCTGATTTCTCTTAGAACAAAAAACATCGTAGTTGGGACCCAAATTGACTCGAAAGGAAACTATGTCGTTCCGAATGCGAACGTGTGGTCCTGTTTTTCTCTCCCTATTGTTAGCCTCCGGCCTGTGGGCCCAAGTAAAAGGCTCCATCAACGGCACGGTCGTTGATTCCGGCAATGCCGCCGTCCCGGGCGCTGCCCTTACCTTAACCAGTAACGAAACCGGCGACGTCCGAACGCTGGAAAGCTCACCGCAGGGCTTCTTTAATTTCGTCGATGTCGCGCGCGGCTCCTACCGGCTCACCATCAAGGCCACAGGCTTCCGCGAACTCCTGATCGACCCCGTCGAACTCACGGTCGGCGAACAGCGGACGCTCCATCCGACTCTCGAAGTCGGCCAAGTTACCGAAGTCGTCGAGGTCAACTCCACGGCGCCGCCGGTAATCACCTCCACCAGTTCGGTCACCCAACTGGTGGACACCAAGCGCATCGAACAGTTGCCGCTCAACGGCCGCAACGCGCTGCAACTTGTTGCGCTCCTGCCGGGCGTGGTCAGCGCCGGCAATGCCGGACAGTTCGGCGCCACCCAGGCGAGCTTGAGCACGTCGGGGGGCCGCAACATCGACATGAACTTTACCCTCGATGGCGGCTACAACATGAACTCGTTCTACTCGATCGCCAACGAGTATCCGAATCCCGACGCCTTGCAGGAATTTTCGGCCACCACGCGCAATTACACGGCGGCGTTTGGCCGCGGAACCTCGTCGGTTTCGGCTGTTACACGCTCCGGCACCAACCAGTTCCACGGGTCGGCCTTCGAGTTCCTGCGCAACACGCAACTCGACGCGCGGTACTTCTTCGGAGCCAAGCGCGCGGACTTCAAGCGCAACCAGTACGGCGGCACCTTTGGCGGTCCGATCGTCCGCAACAAGCTGTTCTTCTTCCTCGGCTACCAGGCCACCAAAGTCCGCGGCACGCCGAGCGATTCGCGGTACCGCACGTTGAGCCTCGCCGAACGCCGTGGCGACTTCAGCGCGTCTACCGCCGTTATCCGCGACCCCGACAACGGCAACGTTCCCTTTGCCAACAACATCATTCCGGTGTCGCGCATCCGGCCGTTTGCCAATACGTTCACCAGCCAGTACCTGCCCACTCCCAACGACGGTACGGATTTCTACACGTTCGCGCCGCATGGCAACCGGCTGGATCAGAACCAGTGGATTGGCCGCTTCGACTACGCTGTGAGCGACAAAGACAAGCTGAATTTCCGGGCCTTCTACAACGACGTCCCGCAAGTTCAGAATTGCGGCAGCATCGACCCTACGTGGACCTGCGATCTGCCGACCCGATTCCAGAACTATACGATCGGCGAGGATCACATCTTTTCGAGCACGCTGATCAATTCGTTCCGCATCAGCTACGTCCGCAGCGCCTTCGGGCTCCTTGCCCAGAAGAACTTCAGCCTGACGGGCCTCGGACTTCCGCTGAACACCGCCAACATCAACACCGGCTTCGGCCTCACGGGCCAGGCGACGCTGGGTATCTCGGGGTTTGTTACCGCCGACACCGGCGCGCCGACCCGCGACATCATGCCCACGACGCACATCAACAACACGTTGTCGTGGATCCGCGGATCGCATTCGATGAGCTTCGGCTTCGAATACTACCGCAACCGCGTCAACGAACTGCAGAACTGGCAGTCCGGCGGCAACATCTCGTTTACCGGCGCGATCAGCGGTAACGCGGCGGCGGACTTGCTGCTGGGCAAGTTCAACAGCTATCGCCAAGTGACAGGGTTGAGTTCGCGTCTGCGGCAGAACCTGCCGTCGCTGTTTGTTCAGGACGACTGGCGCATCAGCCGCCGCCTGACGCTCAATATCGGCCTCCGCTGGGAACCCTACTTCGGCTACGTTTCCGAAGACGGGCAGATGATGCTGCTCGCTCCGGGGCAGCAGTCCACGCAGTTTCCGAAAGCGCCTTCGGGACTCCTGTTTGCGGGCGACAAGGGCGTTCCCGCCAGCGTGGTCGGCAGCCGCATGAACAACATCGCGCCGCGCCTCGGCCTGGCGTTTGACGTCTTCGGCAACGGCAAGACCTCGATTCGCCTTGGGGCGGGCAAGTTCTTCGTTCCGATGACCCGCGGCATCAGCCTCAACCGCTTTACGCTGATCCAGCCGTTTGTCACCGACATCACCGTCACCGGCGGCGATGCCTACGACGTGTTCGGCCGCGCGCCCTTCAACGGCGTCAGCCCGTTCCCAAGGCCCGTCGGTTCCGGCCTGCGCAACGCGGATTTCGTGCCGACCGCCAACGAAACCACCTGGGGACTTCCGTTCAAAACCCAGTCGGATTACCAATGGAGCTTGTCGCTGCAGCAGGCGCTGTCGAAGTCCGCTGTGCTCGAACTGAACTACGTCGGCAGCTCCACTACGCACATGTTCTCTTCGGTTGAGGCGAACTATGCCCGTTATGTTCCGGGCGCTTCAACGATCGCCAACACCCAGTCGCGCCGCCTGTTACCCAATATCGGCGCCATCAACAACGCGGTCAGCGTCTTCAACTCCAACTACAACGCCTTGCAGGTGGTCGCCAACCAGCGGTTCTCCAAAGGCTTCACGGTGCTGGGGTCGTATACGTGGTCCAAAGCTATGGGCGTGAACGCGTCGGTGGGCGAAGGCAGCAACGGACCTCGCAACCCGCTGGACTACAAGTCCGAGTACGGCCCGCTGAGCCTGGACCGTACGCACAACTTCATCGTCTCCGCCTTGTGGGACCTGCCCTTCGGACGCACCGGCAGTGCGCGCTGGAAGCAGTTGCTCATCGGCGGCTGGCAGTTGAGCGGCATCGGCAACGCCATCACCGGCGCGCCGTTGACCGTTCGCGCCGGACGCGACAATTCGTTGACCGGCATCGGCGGCGACACGGCGGACGTGGTCGCCGATTGGCGCCTGGCCAGCGGCCGCAGCACGCAGGAAAAACTCAGTGCCTGGTTCAACACTTCGGCGTTCCGCCCGAACGCGGAAGGCACCTTTGGGAACACTGGCATTGGCATCATCCGGGGACCCGGTAACTGGAACATCGACCTGTCCACCCGCAAACAGTTCCGCATTGTAGAAAATCACAATCTGGAACTGCGCGCGTCGTTTTACAACGTCATGAACCACGCCAACCTGGGCAATCCCAACACGACGCAGAACAACACCATCTTTGGACGGATCACCACGGCCAGCTCGCCCCGCGTGGGCGAAGTCGCGCTCCGGTATTCGTTCTAATCGCTCTAAAAAAAGCAAAGCTACATCCGTAACGGGGTGTAGCTTTCTTTCTTAAGATTGATTAAAATTAAGTAATGATCGCCGCCGCTCTATTCTTTGCCCTCGTTGCGCAGACACCAGGAACGGACGACCTTTCCCGGGAGCTTACCCAGATTCGCGAGGAGGTGGCCGAACTTCGCGCCTCCGTCGACGCACTGCGAACCAAAGCACAGTTCTTTGACCAGGAACTTTCCAAGCGAACCGCGCCCAGTGAAGTGGACTTCGACCCGTCCAAAACCGGTGAGGTGCGCTTTGTGTCCTCGAAGGGCTTGCTGTTCGCCGTAGCCTTTGACGCGGCCGTTGCCGAGACCGCCGGCATGCGCGTACGCCTGCACATCGCGCCGCTCAATAGCTTTGCCGTGTCGCAGTTGGAAGTTTCCACCGAATGGGGCAAGCGCCTGGCGCCCGGCGAGGATCGCCAAGCCTGGCTTCGCACCATCAAGAGCCACAGCAGTTCCGCGCTCAAGGTGCTGTACCCCGACCGTTGGAACACCCTCGACGTGGTGCTGCCCGCCGCGTTGCCTAGCGATTTCGAATTCCTGAAAGTTTCGATCACGTCGCAGTCGGTTCGCCCGTACCAGCGGTAGCCTTTACGGCAGGGCGAACGCGATTACGTTGTTGCCCGCGACGCCAGCGATGTACTGCTTGCCGTCGAACATATACGCCATCGGCGAGGCTTTCCAGTTCTGGTTGGTTTCGAACCGCCACAGAGCCTTGCCGGTGGTGGCGTCGGCGGCCATCATCGCGCCGTTTTCCTCGCCGAAGAACACTAGTCCCGTGGCCGTCGAAATGGTCCCGCCCCAGCCCTGCGCGGGGCCGGGTTGCGGCAGGTCCCACACGCGCTTGCCGGTCTTGATGTCCAAGGCGGTGAGGAAATGTTCCACCTCGCCGGGGGCGATGCGTTGGGAACCGCCCAGGTAGGCCTTGCCCGCCGTCCAATCGCCTTGGTCGCGCTTGGTGTAGATGCTGCACTTTTCG
>JAFDVT010000720.1 GCA_018268875.1 Acidobacteriota bacterium | reverse complement strand
TTGCGCATGGACTGCGCGGTCGTGCCTGGCGGATAAGACTTATGCGGCAGCACAACGGTTCTGGGGATCGCCACGCCTAACTGCGAGGCGAGCGCGTAGTTGAAGAACTTGTCGTCGGCGCCCCACCAGAACGGATTGTTGATCACGAAGGTTCCGCTCAACACGGCATTCTTCAGATATGCGCGGTAAAACGGAATGTCGTGGGAAATTCGGTCGATAATAACGGCATAGCCGGAAGGCTCTGCCATTTTGACGCCGCCGATCTTGATATGCTCTGCCACCACTCCCGGTACCTTCAGGCTGTTGATCTTATCCACCAACGCCGGCGGGAAGGTGTTTTCCATGCCGTACAAAATCCCGATCTTCTTCATTCGATTCGCCCTACTTCCAGCAGATTGTAACGTGTTCTTGCACGGTTTGAGAAGAAATAGACGCTTACCAGTATGACAGGCGAACACTTTTGGCCGCCGTTTGCGCGTGAACATTTGAAGGGTTTGGTGTCGCAACCCGAAGCGACGGTGCAACGTCCCAGCCCACGGAAGCCTTGCGCGGCGGTTGTGAGACACTACGCACGCAAAATGTTAAGTTGATGATAAAGAAGGAGATTCGGAGAGGCCCATTATGCAAAAAACGAAATTGGTAGCCTTTTGTCTGGGAATCGGCGCCGCCATGGGTGCCGAATCGCCGGACCTGGCGGCCCGCAAGCTTTTCTATCAGGACAATGAGCCGGAACTGGTGTTCAAAGCGGTTGCCGTATCCGCCAAGGCGAACCTGGTTGCCACCGCGGCCCCGGCGCCCAGGCCCGCCGCCGCCTTTAAGCCGGTTCCGCCGGCGAAGCTCCCGCCCAGCGCCAGCATGCTCGCGGCCAAGGCGAAGGAAGCGCTGGCCCAGGCCGTCGCCGCCTACACGCCTGACGGTACGCCGGTGCGCAAGGCCCAGAACATGGGCGTCCGCTACAACGTTTTGAAGGTGAATCCCGAAACCGCCGATGTGCAGGCCGTTCCCGCCGACACGAACTTCAAAAAGGGCGATTGTTTGGCCATCCGCCTGTCTCCGAACCGCGGTGGATTCCTGTACGTGTTCAACCAGGGTACGTCCGGCAAGTGGCAGCCGCTGCTGCCTTCCGAGGACCTGCCGGGCGAGCCGTCGACCGTCCGCGCCTACCAGGTGGTGACCATCCCCGGCCAGAACTGCTTTGAGATGGACGATCCGGCCGGCGAAGAGCGCCTGTTCGTGATGATCACCGAAAAGCCGGAAGATGTGAAGAGCATCGAAGACATGCTGCACATGATGAACAAGCCGGCCCAGCAGCCCGCTCCCGGCGCCGCTCCGCAGCGCAACGAAGCGATGGTGCTGGCCATGAACAAGCTGTCGGATACCATCCAGGGCTTCCAGAATCAGCTCGCCAGCCGCGACATCAAGATCACACGCGTGAACCAGCCCGCCTCAAAGACCGAGTTGCCCTACACGGTGTACCTCACCAATACGGCCGCCTCGGCGAGTGACCGCTTGATTATGGAAATCAAGCTGAAGCACAACTAGTTATGCGCTACCTACTTCTTTTGTGTCTTGCGCTACCGGCTTTTTCGACGGATCGCGAAAGCTACGTCCAGGTGAGCATGGAGCGCAAGGACGGCAACGACTGGAAGGCGCTTGATCCGCGCACGGTGCTCAATTCGAGCGACCGTATCCGCTTCAAGCTCGAGGCTAACTACACCGGCTTTCTGTACGTCTATGACAAGGGGAGCGACGGTTCGACCGAACGCCTGTTTCCCGGTTCGGGGGCGGACAATCGCATCGAACCCGGCAAGCCGTACATCGTGCCCACCGATGGATCGTTCGTCATCGACGGGCCGGCGGGCTTCGATGTGACGTACTGGATTCTCAGCCCCGAGCCGCTGGCACGGATTCCCATGTTTGACGACGCGCCCAAGGCCGCCAATCTGCCATCGACGATCGTGCCTCGCTGCAAGGAAGGCCTGATCGCGCGCGGTGGCGGAGGCTGCCTCGACGACCGCGCCGGCGCGCAGCAAACCAAGGACGCGTCGAAGATCCTGCCCAAGGCCGAATCCACGCTTCGCGCCCGCAATATCAAGGTCGAAAAGGATGGCGAAACCCGTATCGCCGCGCCGTCCTCCAAGTCCGCGCCGCTGATTTACGAGTTCCGGGTGGCCCACAAATGAAAACTGTTTCGCTCGCATTGCTGGCTGGCCTGGCGGTGTTTGGACAGGTGACGGACCCGCTCGGCTCGCGCGACATCAAGATCAAGCGCGTGGCCTCGCCGTCGGAACTTGGCCAACAGGTTCGCACGCCGCGAGGGTATGCGCTCGTCGTCGGCATCGGCAATTACAAGAACCTGCCCAACGACGAATCGCTGAAGTTTTCCGAAAGCGATGCCGAAGCCGTTTACCGCGTTCTGATCAGTCCCGACGGTGGACGCATGGAGCCGGAAAACGTCAAGAAGCTGATCGGTCCCCAAGCGACTCTCGCCAACATCAAGGACGCGCTGGAAAACTGGCTGGTGAAAACGGCCCGGGAAGAGGATCGCGTCATTGTGTACTTCGCCGGTCACGGCCTGGTGGATAAAGGCCGCGGGTTCCTGGCGCCGTACGACGTCAACAAGAACGACATCGCGGCCACCGGCTATCCGATGGACAAGCTCGGCTCGGTGCTGGGACGCGACGTCAAGGCCGCCTGGAAGGTGTTGCTGACCGACGCCTGCCATTCCGGCAAGATCACGCCCGAAACCTCGCAGGAGGCCGTGTACGAAGGGCTGCAGAAGCTTCCCAAGAACTTTCTGACGCTCACGTCGAGCCGCGAATCCGAAGTCAGCTACGAGGACCCCAAGCTTTCGACGGGCTTCGGGCTGTTCTCGTACTATCTGGTGCAAGGCTGGCAAGGGCAGGCCGACGTTGACCCGCGCGACGGCGTCATCACCGCCGACGAGCTCATCGACTACGTGCGCAACGAAGTTCGAGCCTATGCCCGTTCGAAAGGCGTTCGCCAGACTCCGACCGAACGTGGCGACTTCCCCTCTGAAATGTGGCTCGGCTTCAGTTCCGATCGGCGCGCCAAGCTCGTCAACGCCTCGATGCCGCAGTTGAACAACGGCGGGCTGATCGTCGAAGTGAACCTTGACGAGGTGGAAGTCTACATCGACGAAAAGCTGATCGGCAAAGCGTCGCCCGGCAAGGAACTTCGCGTCCCCGGTCTTTCGGCCGGGCCTCACGTGGTCAAAGGCGTACGCATGGGTTATGACCCGGCGAGCAAGGAAGTCCTCGTCGTACCCGGCCAGGACGCCACCGTCTCGCTCCGCATTCAATACAAGCGCAACATCAAGAAGTCTGCCCAGGACCTGTACGACAAAGGGATGGAAATCTACGGCCGCCGCAAAAGCGAATCGGACTTGAAGCAGGCGGCCGATTTCTTCAACAAGGCCTTGAAAGAGGAGCCGCGCTATTCCGCCGCGGCTCTTGGCCTGTGCCTGACGCAACAGATCCTGCAGGAAACCGAAGCCGGCAAGAAGTCCTGTAAGAAGGCGCTGGACATCGATCCGGATTATGTCGAGGCGCGGGTCCAGTATGGGGCGCTGCTGGTCGAATCCGGCGACACCAGCGAGGCCATTCGCCAGCTATCCGAAGCCACCGCCCGCGACACCAAGAACTCGCAGGCGTTTTCGCATTTGTCCGAAGCGTTCCTGCTGGCGAAGTCCTATGAGAAGGCGGAGGAAGCGGCCGCGAAGTCGATCGAACTGAATCCGCGCAACTCGCAAGGGTACCTGTTTCGCGGCGACGCCCGCCGCATGCAGAAGAAGTTCCAGCCCGCGCTCGACGACTATAAAAAGTACTTGTAAATCGACAATTTCATTGCCCCCGTCTATCAGAAGGTGGGCGTCGCGCTGATCGGTTTCGGCCTGTCCCACCGCAACGCCGGGCAGAAGCGGGTGTTCGCCACCCAGCGTTCGAGCGCGTACTTCGGCATGTGCGGCTGCGAGGCCGAACTGCAAAATTTCCTGCGCGCCCGCGAGTACTGTGAGAAGGCGATCAGCAACGACAAGAACGACGCGACGAGCTTCTATATGCTCGGCACGGTCTTCATGGACCTGTTCAATCGCGACAACCGCAAGGACTACCTTGTGCGGGCCCAGGAAAGCATCCAGCAGGCGTTAGCGATCAACCCGGACGCCGAGTTCGCCAAGGACGCCAAACAGAACCTCGTGCAGATTCGTGAGTTCCTCCCGCTTGTGCGTTAGTGGGTTCAATTTAGCGCTTTCCCGATGCCGAAGCAGAAGACTGTGTTTGAAGTCGTTGTGCTGAGCGAATATTCCCCTGGCGCCAACGACGGTCCGAGTTCCAGCACATAGGAACTCGTAGCGTACTTGCTCACGCCGAACGGTATTAGGCCACGCGTCAGCAGATCTTTCGTGTCGCCGCCGAACGGGCCTGTGCTTGCAGCCGCAAAGCTGCGAATCTTCCCTTTTGACTCCAGGTTGACGAACTGGACAAAGGCGCGTGGGTCCGTACCTTCGGCGATCCGCAC
>JAFDVT010000071.1 GCA_018268875.1 Acidobacteriota bacterium | reverse complement strand
GCAGATCCACGTCGCTGTCCGACCGCATCTCACCACGCGCGGCAGATCCGAAGACCGACATTTTCTGGACCTGATAGCGCCGGCAAATGACTTCAAGCGCCGCCGCATCCACACGCAAATCGCCGAGTTCCAGGAGCGATGCCGTTGTTGCCATAATCCAATGCTACCGCCGCTTCAGAAACGCCTGCGCGACCACCGCTAACTTCTGCGTCGTCGTCAACCGGATGCGTCCGTCGAGCACTCGGTACCCACTCGAATTGATCTTCTGCAGCAGACGCCGGTAAATCTCGATTAACGCCCATAGGCTCGCCCGGCACTTCGGATCCACTAACTCCAGCAACTCGCGCGACTCGTCATAATACAACTGCGCCCGCTGGCCCTGGAACCGCATGAACACGAAGAACTCCGGCGTGTACTCGAACTTCGCCACATGGAACCGCTCCAACTCCTCGGCGGGAAGGTACCGGCGGCCCATCGCCTCGTCTTCCCGGATGTCCCGCATGATGTTGGTCAACTGAAACGCGATCCCGCACTTCTCGGCGAGGCCCAGCGCGCGGGGATCCTCGAACCCGAAAATGTGGATCACCGTCATCCCGACCACCGACGCGACCTGGTAGCAATACTGATACAGCTCATCGAATGTCTCGATCTGGCGAGGTTCGACATCCGAGCTCACGCCCTCGATCATTTCGTAGAAATATTCGTGTGGGATCGCGAAGCGCGACACGGTATCCAAAAACGCCGGCCACAGCGGATGGTCGGGAACCGCCTCGCCGCCACCGTCTCTACTACTATCTAGGGCCGCCGTCAGATCCTTCTGCCAGTTTTCGAGAGCCTCTTTGCGATTCGCCAACCCGAGGTCGTCGCTCAGGTCGTCGCAGTACCGCATGAACGCGTACACCGCGCACATCGCCTTTTTGCGAGGCTCGTCCAAAAGCACAAAGGAATAGTAAAAGTTCTTGGCCTGGCTCTTCGCCACGCCCTCGCAATACCGGTAGGAATCGTCTAGTTTGCTGATACGCGCATCCCCGCCAGCAGCAAGTTGATCTGCCCGTCGATGAGCTCTTCGTGATTCGTCCACGGGAATTCCTTGTCGTGCCCCATGCAAATCAGTCCACTGACCAAACCATGAATCGCCAGCCACACCGATTGTGCCAGCAAATGCGTATCCCCAGGCTTGAAAACACCGGCATCGATGCCTTTTTGAATCGCGATCCGCAGGCAGTTATAACAACGTATGCCCGCCTGGTCGGCCGCCTCGCACGCCGACGGATGCCCCGGCGGCAGTTCCGGTATCGGCGTCATGAACGTCACCTGGTAATGCGACCGGTGTTCCAGCCCGAACCGAATGTAGCATTTCAAACCTTCCCGCAATCCTGTAACCGGATCCAGGTCGCGGGCGGCCAATTCTTCCAACTGGCTGGTCAAGCGCTCGAACACGTCGGTGCAGATGCTCGCCAGGATTTCGTAGCGGTCCTGAAAATACAGATAGATCGTCGAAGGCGCGTACTCGATCTTTTCCGCAATCTTCCGAATCGAAAGATTGTCGTGCCCCTGTTCGATCACCAACTGCCTGGCGGCGTCCAGGATGCTCTGGCGTAAAGCCTCTTTTTCCCGCGCGCGCCGTTCCGTAACACCCATTTTTCGTGATTAACTCCGGGGAAAGCGCTCCGAGTACGCTTCCATGTATTTCAATCCGGAACCAGTGTTGTAAATCACAACACTTTCCTCTTTTTGGATGAATCCGGACGCCAGCAGGTTCCGCAACGCCGCGACGCAGGCGCCGCCTTCCGGAGCCGCGAACATGCCTTCCAGTTGCGCCAACTCGACCCCGGCGTCCATCATCGCCTCATCGCTCACGGCAATCGCCGTACCGCCGCTTTTCCGGCACGCGTCGAGGATCAGGAAGTCGCCCAGGGGCTTCGGTACTCGAAGTCCAGCGGCCACGGTGTGCGCGTTGTCCCAGAAGGCGCTCCGTTCGTCGCCCTGTTCGAACGCCCGCACCACCGGCTGGCAACCTTCCACCTGCACGGCGATCATCCTCGGCCGCTTCGACCCGATCCAGCCCAGCGCCTGCATTTCGTCGAACGCCTTCCACATCCCGATCAGGCCCACGCCACCGCCGCAGGGATAAAAGATGACGTCGGGCAGCGTCCAGCGCATCTGCTCCGCCAGTTCGTACCCCATCGTCTTTTTGCCTTCGATGCGGTACGGCTCTTTCAGCGTCGAGACGTCAAACCAGCCTTCCGCGTCTTTCCGCTCGGCGACAATCCGCCCGCAGTCGCTGATCAGACCGTCCACCAGCGTCACGTTGGCGCCGAAGCTCATGCATTCGATGTAGTTCGATTGCGGGACGTCCTTCGGCATAAAGATGTGCGCCTCAAGACCGGCCGCCGCGGCATAGGCGGCAAGAGCGCTGGCGGCGTTTCCAGCGGACGGAATCGCGACTTTTTTGACGCCCAGTTCCACGCACATCGAGATCGCGCACGACAGCCCTCGCGCCTTGAACGAACCGGTCGGATTGATGCCTTCGTCTTTGATCCACAACTTCGGCAAACCCAATCGTTCGCCCAGGCGGTCGGTCTTGACCAGCGGCGTCATCCCCTCACCCAGCGACACAATGTGAGCGGGGTTCCGAACCGGCAGTACCGGCGCGTACCGCCACATGCTCGAAGGACCGTTCGGAATCCATT
>JAFDVT010000719.1 GCA_018268875.1 Acidobacteriota bacterium | reverse complement strand
GCCTTCCGCCCCGCCATCTTGAACGACATTTCGTTCGAATCGACGTCGTGGTACGAGCCGTCGTACAGCACCACCTTGAAGTCCACCATCGGGTAGCCCGCAAGGTACCCGCGCTCGGCCGCTTCGAGAATCCCCTTCTCCACCGCCGGGACAAACTGCCGCGGAATCGCGCCGCCAAAAATCTCGTTCGCGAATTCGAACTTCGCACCGCGCTCCAACGGCTCGATGCGGATCTTGCAATCGCCGAACTGCCCGTGTCCGCCCGTCTGCTTCTTGTGGCGGCCATGCACATCCGCGCGGCCCCGAATCGTTTCGCGGTACGGAATCTTCGGCGCATGCAGTTCCACATCCACGTGGTAACGCTTGCGCAGCTTGCTGCACACCACTTCGATATGTTGCTGCCCGTTGCCCGCCAGCAGGAACTCTTTGGTCTGCGGATCGCGATAAAAACGCAGCGCCGGGTCTTCCTCCAAAATCTTGTGGATGGCGTTGCCCATCTTGTCTTCGTCGTTGCGGGTCTTCGCGGAGATCGCATAGGCAATCGACGGCTCCGGTACCTCGATCTTCGGATAGGCGATCGGCGCGGACTTGTCCGCCAGCGTATCCCACGTCAGCGTGTCGCGAAGCTTGGCCACCGCGCCCAGGTCGCCGGCACGCAGTTCCACCACGGGCTGCAGCGTCTTGCCCATCAGGCAGCCGATGTGCGCCAACCGCTCGTCGACGCTCGACCTGGAATTGATCAGGTGCGCGTCGTTCTTCACCACGCCCCGCATCACCTTGAAGTACGTCACACGGCCGGCAAACGGATCGGCGACGGTCTTGTACACAAAGGCCGCCGGCGCCTCTTTGTCAGACATTTCCGACCGCTCGACCGGCGACGGAAAGTACTCGGCGCAGAAATCCAGAACCCGGTCCGAGCCGACATTGCGGAGCGCCGACACGCACAGCACCGGGAACAACCGCCGTTCCCGCACCGCCAGGCGCAATCCGTCCACCAGGTGCTCTACCGGCAGAGTTCCCTGCTCGAAGAACTCTTCCATCAACGCGTCGTTGCCTTCGGCGATCATTTCCACCAGCGCCGCATGCCAGTTGTCCGACGAACTCCGCATGTGCTCGGGTATCGGAACCTCGCGAGCCTTGCCGTTGCCGTCGTTGTCGTATTCGTACGCCTTCATCGCGATCAGGTCGATGACGCCGCGAAAATCGCGTTCCGAACCGATCGGGATCTCGATCGGCACCGCCGACCGTCCAAAGGCATTCTGTACACTCTCGAGCGCGCGCGAAAAGCTCGAACGTTCCCGGTCCAGCTTGTTGATCACCACCGCCCTCGGCAGCTCAAATTCGCTGGCGTAGTTCCACACGCGTTCCGTCTGCACTTCGACACCCGCCACACCATCCACCACCACCAGCGCCGAATCGGCCGCCGCCATCGCGGTCCTGGTGTCGATCATGAAAATATTAAAGCCGGGCGTATCGAGTATGTTGATCTTCCGCTTGTCCCACTCGGCAAACGCCGCCGCCGTGGTTACGGTGATCTTTCTGGCGATCTCTTCGTCTTCGAAGTCGGTGATCGTGTTGCCCTCATCGACCCGCGTCAGCCGGCTCGTTCCGCCCGACGTGTACAACAGACCCGCGGCCAGACTCGTTTTGCCCGCGTGCCCGTGGCCGACGAGGGCCACGTTTCGAACATCGATGCCATCATAGACTTTCACGGCCAAACCCCTCCTTAGGGTTGTCAGTGACTCCTGGCCGGATCTTACCAGTATTTACAAATGGTGACTAGGGTCCCAATCCCTTCCGTGCGACTTTCCAAAAAGCAAAAACCCCGGGTCCTTTCGGACACGGGGTTCAAGCAAAAACAAAAACTGGCGTCAGACGTTACGCGGTGCGGCGGCGCAGGCGAACGCAAGCCGCGCCCACCAGGCCGAACAGCGCGATCGCGGCCGGTTCCGGAACAGCGTTCACGGACACCGAATCGAGCGCCGGACCATACGCGCCACCGGTGGTGCTGGCGAACGTCAGGATCGTGGAATTGGTCGTCGCGACGAACGACAGGTTGTGCTGCGTCCATCCCATGTTGCTTCTGCTCCAGCCCGTCGTGTCGAACGAGAACGGCGTGGCGGTTCCGCCAACCGAGACGGAACCCGTCTGCACGCCCTGCTGGTCCGGGTTGCCCGCGACCCAGAAGCTCAGCGCGTACCGCTGCCCGACAACCGTGGTCAGCGCCTGCGAAATCGAACCCGAGCTGGAACCGGAAAGATCGATCGAATAGCTTCCGGCTTGGGGCGTCCAATAGCCTTTGATATAGTCAACCGAATCCGGTTGGACGATCCAGCTCGAAATACAGCCGTTCGGCGTGACGGTCACATAGTTCGGATCAGACACGCAGGAGCTCGTCTCAAAACCGCCGTTGGCGACAATGTCGGCCATGCCGGGCACGGCACAAGCCGCTACGGCGAACGCAACTCGAAGAAGATGCTTTTGAAAATTCATTTTGGGTCCCTACTTCGGGGAAGTAATACACGACTCCCCTTTATGATTACTATCTGACGCTATCATGCGGATACCATTGTTTTCAATCGAAAAGAGAGACGGAAAACGTCATTTATACCGTCTAGTACTCCCCGGACTAGCCGCTGGAGGCAATTTTGTATGACTCGCCGACTGTTTTCGTTATCTATCTTACCATTGGTCGCCGCCGCACCCAAAAACATTGTGGACACCCATGTCCACTTTTACGATCCCACCCGGCCGGGCGGCGTCCCTTGGCCCCGTCCTACGGACACCGTTTTGTACCGCCGCGTACTCCCGTCTGACTACCGGAAATTGTCCACGGCGGACGTCATCATCGTCGAGGCCAGTCCCCTCGTGCAAGACAATGACTGGATTCTGGAGTTAGCCTTACACAACACCTGGATTCGAGGCGTCGTCGGCAACCTCGATCCGGCCTCGCCGGACTTCGCCGGGAACCTCGAACGCTACGCCGCAAACAAGCGCTTTCGCGGCATCCGCCTGGGCGTCACCAAGGCCGCGCAGCACCTCGACAAGCTAGGCCGTCTGGAAGCCGCCAACTTAACCCTGGACCTGATCGGCGACGTCGCCATGTACCCGCTCGCCCGCCAGATCGCCGAACGCTATCCGAAGCTGCGCATCGTTCTCGATCACCTGCCCCTTCCCGAAGCCAACGCCACCATCGCGAACCTGCGCGAGCATCCCAACGTCTACGCCAAAGTTTCGTGGATTCTACGCGGCGCCACCGACACCCTGGACAACCATCGCCAGGCGCTCGATGAGGTATTGCGCGTCTTCGGCGAGGATCGCGTCCTGTACGGCAGCAACTGGCCCGTCAGCGACCTCATCGCGCCGTATCCGCGTATCGAGCAGACGGCGTTCGCCTACTTCCGCGACAAGGCCCTCGAAAAGTACACGAGCCTCAATTCGCGGTCCGCTTACCGCTGGTAGAAGGAACAACCGGCCAGAACTGTTCGGGCTCCGGCACCGCCGATCCGTCCTTGCGAGGGGACGACGCGCCGAACTTCACCTTCGTCTTCGTGTCGAACCCCACCGCCTGGCCGCCGCCCATCAGGCCGGAATAGGCGCCCAGGACGCTAGGATGATGCCCAAGCTTGCGCAACCCGTCCAGCGTCGCTTCGGAAAACCGCGACTCGATGCGAATGTCGCAACCGCCCAGCGTCATCTTGTTGAACCGCGGAGCCTCCAGCGCCTCCTGTAGGTTCATGCCGTGGTCAGCGATGTGCGACACAAACTGTGCCTGCGCCTGCGCCTGGTTCATCCCGCGCATGATGCCGAACCCGATCCGCATGTTCGCCTTTTCCATGTAGCCGGGAATGATCGTGTGGTACGGACGCTTGCCCGGCGCGAGCGCATTGGGATGCTGCCGGTCAAACGAAAACGCCCCCGCGCGATCGTGCAGGTGGAACCCGTAGTCATCCACCACGATTCCCGAACCCCACAGGTCCGAAATGCTCTGGATCCACGACACGAGGTTGCCTTCGCGATCGACCGCCGACATGTAGATGGTGTGGCCAACCTTGGCCGTCTGAAATGCCCCCGGATCGCCCGGCTTGGCGTCGCAATTCGCTTTATTCGGGTCGATGGACTTCGCCCGTTCCACCGCGTACGCCTTGGACAACATGCCTTCCACCGGAACCTTTGCCATGCGGGGATCGGCGTTATACCGGCGCAGATCCTGGAATGAAAGCTTCTGCGCTTCGATCTTCAGGTGCAACGCCTCGGCGCTGTCCGCTGGCATCGATGGCAGGTTGAACGCGCTCATGATGTTCAACATCTCGATGGTGCCGATGCCCTGCCCGTTCGGCGGCAGTTGGAACACCTTCCAGCCGCGGTATTCGGTCGCGATCGGCTCCACCCATTCGGGCGCGAACCCGGCCATATCTGCCGCCGTCAGCGTCCCTTCGAACCGCTTCGAGGTTTTCAGAATCGCGTCCCGGATCGGACCTTGGTAGAACGCCTTCGCACCGCCGTCGGCAATCAGTTGATACGCCTTGGCAAGACCCGGATTGCGAAAGATTTCGCCTTCCTTGGGCGCCCGTCCGTTCGGCAGGAACACCGCGCGGGCATTGTCGTTGGCGCGAAGTTTCCCTTCGCCATGCTCCCAATCCCACTGGATCAGTTCGGTAACCGGAAAGCCCTTCGTCGCATAGTAAATCGCAGGCGCGAACAGCTCTTTCCAGGGCAGTTTTCCGAACTTCTTGTGCATCGCCTCCCAACCGGCCACCGCGCCCGGAACGTTCACCGTGTGGATGCCGCCGGCCGGCATGCTGCTATGCCCGATCTTTTGCAGGTACTCGATGCTCAGGCCCTTGGGCGCGAGTCCGCTGGAGTTCAGCCCCGTCAGCTTGCCCGTGTTTCCTTCGGCGTGGATCACGAAAAGATCGCCGCCAATGCCGCACATCATCGGTTCGACCACGCCCAGAACGGCGTTGGCGGCAATTGCCGCATCCACCGCGGAACCGCCGCGAGCCAGCACCGCCGCGCCCGCCGACGATGCCAGCGTCTGGCTCGTGGCGACAATACCGGATTGGGAAATCGTCATGGACCGCCCGTGCGTGCGATCCTGCCCGATGGCAATCGCGCCCGCCAGGCAGATTATCCAAACATGCTTCATCCAAAGGCCTCCCGAACCGTCTCAAAGAATATATCTAAGTCAGACGGCCGGGTATGAATGTGCATCGCAATCCGCAACGGGTCCGCGCCGAGCAGCCAGATCCGCTTCTTGCGCGCCAGCGCGCGTAACTTCGTCGAGTCCTTCTTGAAGCGAACCGTTACCAGCGCGCTGTACATCGACGGATCCTCAGGCGTCACAAGGTCCATGAACTCGGGCATCGACTTGGCCTTGGCGATGCACATGTTCGACAACTGCTTCATGCGGCCGCGAATCGTTTCGCCGCCAATCGCCTTGTGAAACGCCAGTCCCGCAACCATTCCCTCGACCACCGCGCGGTTGTTCGTTCCCAGCATCATGAACTTGGCCGCGCGAAGCTTTTTGTCGTCCCAGTTGCCGGTGACAACCGTGGGCCACACCCGGTCGATCCATTCGTCCCGGATGTATAGCAGCCCGCTTCCCGGAGGCGCGAACAACCACTTGTGCGGGCTCCCCGCCATGAAGTCGCAACCAATGTCGCGCGCGTTTACCGGGATCTGGCCGTGCATGTGCGCACCGTCCACCACCGTCGCGACGCCTTTGGCGCGCGCCCCGGCGCAAATCTCCTTGGCCGGCATGATCAGCCCGGTCGTCGTGGTGACGCCGCTAAAGCTCAGAACCTTCGTCCGCGGACCGATCGCCGAAACCACAATATCCGCCACCTCGGCCTGCGACTTCGGCGTCTGCGGAATCTTCACTTCGCGAACCGTAATGCCGCTGCGCGCCGCTTTCATATACCAGCAGCCACGCCCCGATGGATGTTCCTGATCCGTGATCAGAACCTCGTCGCCCGCCTTCAAATCGAGGCCCGCCGCCACGATCGACATCGAAGTCGTGGCCGAATGCGTAATCGCAACCTCATCTTTGCTGGCGCCGATGAAGTCTCCAAGCAGCGTGCGATGTTCTTCGAGCAGTTCGTAGCCCCAGCGCGGGTACACATCGGTGACAAGCGATGCGCCGGTCTGCAAATAGTCCGCCACGCGTTCGCACACCGGCTTCGGCATCACGCCCAGGCTGCCGTTGTTCAGAAACACGCGCCAGTCCGGCAGGTAGAACTGTTCTTCGCGAATCTGCTTCCAATACTTTTCCGGCGCCGTCGACAGGAGGTCCTTCGAAGGCAGCGGAACGCTCGCCAACGCTTTCGGCGGAGCCATCGCCAATCCGAACAGACTCGCCGCGCCCGCCAGTGCTTGTCTTCTTTGCATACTTGTACCGGTCATTGTCGCAAAACGCCTGTATATACTGTCCCTAAGGAGTCTTAACCCCACACCATGATGAAGAAGTTCCTCTTCTCGTTTGCTCTTTCCGCCATCGCCGCCCTTGCCGGAACCTACACCGGCGTGGTCTCCGACGCCGGCTGTGGAGCCAAGCACGTAGACGGCTCGGAGGCCTCGGTTGCCTGCGTCAAACGTTGCGCGGAACGCACTGGAAAACTCGTGTTCGTTGTCGGCGACGTGGTGTACAACGTCGACAAGGGCGACAACGACAAGCTCAAGGACTACCTCGGCAAGAAGGCCAAAATCACCGGCACGCTCGCCGAAGGTAAGCTAAACATCGAAAAAGTAGAACACGCCGACTAAAGGAATAGTCCGGCCAGGACGATTCTCCCCCTAGGCGAGCTCACACCTCGCCTAAGGGATTGTCATGGAAATTGTTCAGATTTTGATCGGCAGCATGTTCTCTTTGATCGCAATGGCCTGCGTTCTGTACCTGGCCTTTCGCGCTCATACAATCGCTGGCGACCTCACCGAGATCAAGGAACTGCTGAAGGATTCCAAGCGCGCGTCAGGCGCCGCGCCCGCCGCCGCGACGGAAATTGCCTCGCTCGACCGGGCCATCATCGCCTCCACCGGAGCGTCCGCGGCATCCATCCCCACGTCACGTCATGCCCCCGGCGAATGGCCCTCCGTGATGGACCCCGATTACAACGTCGAAGACATCTCGTCTAAACCATCCGGATCGCCG
>JAFDVT010000718.1 GCA_018268875.1 Acidobacteriota bacterium | reverse complement strand
CCGATGCCCCAGTAGTCGATGCCGCTGGTGCTGCGCTTGATGTACGGCGGGTCGAACACGTACCGGCGGGTCATGTAAATGGACAGGGCGCCGATGGGAACGTTGATGTAGAACACCCAGCGCCAGCTGTACGTATCGGTGAGCCAGCCTCCGAGCACGGGTCCCAGGATCGGAGCAACCACGACGCCGAGTCCCCATACGCCCATCGCTTTGCCTCGCATGTCGGGCGGGAACGCCTCGAGCAGCACGGCTTGCGAAAGCGGTTGCAACGCTCCGCCGGCCGCGCCCTGGATGACGCGAAACAAGATCAGCATCGGCAACGTGGTGGCGATGCCGCAAAGCAGCGATGCGGCGGTAAACCCGATCACCGACATCATCAGCAGGCGCTTGCGTCCGAAGAAGTTCGAGAGCCATCCCGTGATGGGAAGTACGATGGCGTTGGCCACAAGGTACGAGGTCAACGCCCAGGTGGCTTCTTCGGTTGAGGCGGAGAGGCTGCCCGAAATATGCGGCAGCGACACGTTCACCACCGTCGTATCGAGAATCTCCATGAAGGTGCCGAGCATCACGGCGGCGGCTACCAGCCATGGATTCGGCGGCGAGAACTCCTGCTGCGGCTGCTGTTGTGCCATGACGTGATCTACTCCGTGAAGACGGTCGGTATGACGGACATGCCCGGACGCAGCAGATGTTCACGATCCTGGTTGGGGTCCAACACGATCTTTACCGGCACCCGCTGCACCACCTTCACGTAATTGCCCGTGGCGTTTTCCGGCGGCAGCAGGCTGAAGCGCGAGCCAGTGGCGGCGGCGATCGAGTCCACCTTGCCGGTGAACGTTCGGTCCTTGAAGGCGTCGACGTGAATCTCGACCTTTTGCCCCGGCCGCATCCGGCCAACCTGGCTTTCTTTGAAATTCGCCACCACCCACACATCGTCGAGCGGCACCACCGCCAGCAACGGTTGCCCCGCCGCGACGACCTGCCCGGTCTCTACCTTGCGTTGGCTGACCAGACCGCTCACCGGCGCCACCACGGTCGTATAACTGCGATTCAGCTTCGCCTTGGCGACCGCCGCTTCCATCTGCTGTACGCGGGCGGCGTTCGATGCGGCCTTGGCCTTTACCATCGCGATCTCCTGCGGCGCGCTTTGGGTGGCGCGTTCTTCGGCCTGGAACTTGGCGACATCGGCCCGCTTCTCCGCCACCTGCGCCTGCGCGACTCGAATCGACTGCTCCGCCTCGCGCACCTGGGCCTGCGCGCCTTCCACCTGCGCCTTGCTCGCATCGGTGGCGGAATTTGTCGCGTCAAACTGCTGCTGCGAAATCTCGTCCTTGGCCAGCAGCGCGCGGTACCGTTCGAGGTCACGCGAATTGCGGTCCAGGTTGGAACGAGCCGAGTTCACCGCCGCCTTCGCCGATTCCAGACGCGCCTTGGCGGCCTCTACCTGCCGTTCCGCCGATTCCACCGAAGCTCGGGCCGCCTGAACCGACGCGCCGGCCCGCGACGTCTCGCTGGAGGTCGAAGTCTGCGTGATCGGGATCTGCGAGGCGGTCGCCGCCTTGTTGGCTCGCGCCTCGGCCAGGTCCGCCTCGGCTTGCTGCAGGGCAACGTCGTAGTCGCGCGTATCGATCTCGAGCAAGACGTCGCCCGCGTTGACGAACTGATTGTCCTTCACGAGCAGCTTCACCACCGTTCCGCCGGCGCGCGAGCTAACGGCGTGCAGACGACCGTCCAACTGCGCGTCGTCGGTCTCTTCGCGGAACTTGGTGTGTTCGTAATAGCCAAAGGCGCCCACCGCCGCAACGGCAAGAATCGCGCCGAGAATGATCCACCGGCGCATGGACGACGGCTTGTTCTCCATTTGTGTGGCTTCGTTTAAGTCAGGCATTTAGCGCCGGTCCCCTCCCTGGAGGAATTCCATCAATCTCGATTCGGCCGCGCCCATCGACCGCGCCAACATCGTTTTGGCGGCGTTGAACGCATACAGGCTGGCGATGTAGTTTTCATTGGCGCCGGCCAGAGCCTCCTGCGCCTGCACCACCTCTAAGTTATTCGTGACACCCGCCGCAAAACGGTCGCGAGCCTGCAACTCCTGCTGCTTGGCGAGGTCCACCGCGGAACGGTTGACGTCAAGTTGTTCGCGGGCGGCGTTCAGGTCCAGCATCGCGGTACGGATCTCAAACCCCACGCGAGCCTTCAGTTCGGACAACTGTGCGCGAAGCTGGCGCAAATTCGCGTCCGCCTCTTCGGATTCGCCCTTGACGCGGTTGCCCTGCCACACCGGGATGTTCAACGCCAGGGCCGCCGTGTACGTCCCACGAGACTTCATAGGATTGGGCCCGATCGCTCCGAAATCGCCGTTGAACGCGAGGGTCGGCAGCCGTCCGGCATGAGCGGCCTTCAAACTGAGTTCCGCCGCGTTAACGCGAGCCTCCTGGCTTTGGATGTCCTTCCGCCCGGCGAGCGCCCCTTGCACGGCCTCCGCCACCGATGGCAACGGATTGCGTCCATCCGGCATGCTATCGGCCAACGTAACCGTCGCCGTATCCGGCAGGCCGATGGCCCGCGCGAGGTTCAGCTTCTGCTTTTCAAAATCATTCTGCGCGGCGATCAGCCGTTGTTTTTGCGACTGCAGTTCCACCTGCGCCCGAAGTACTTCGATGCCCGCTACGACGCCCGTCTTTTTGAAATCCACCGCCTGGTTGAAAAGCGCCTGCGAAGCGGCCAACTGCGCCTTTACCGCCTCAATCCGGCTCGCTCCGGACGCCGCCTGCAGGTACAGCGACGCGACCACGGAAACCACCGTCTCACGCGCGTCCTGATAATGGAACTCCGCCGCTTTCACTTCCTGCGCGGCGGCGCGGGATTGATGCAACGCGCGGAAATTCAAGAGTTGTTGCGACACCGCGGCTCGCGCGTCGGTGAGGCCGAACGGCCCAATCGTTTGCGGGAACCCCGGCATGCTCAAGCCGAACGCGGCGAGATTCACCTTCTGCGAGGACTCCTGCAAGCGCGCATTGATGTTCGGGAGCAAGCGGCTCAGGGCGACAAGGCGCTGCCCTCGCGCCGACCGCTGCGCCTCGCCCGCGAGTTCCGCGCCGAGGTTGTATTTCAACCCGCGTTCGATCGATTCCTTGAGACCGAGCGTGTATTCCGTCTGCGTTTCAGACGTCGTAACGGCGCCCAGATACGGATTCTGCGCCACCACCAGCACCGGGGCCAGCGCGGCAACGGCAACTGCCAGGAAAGGCTTCATCTGTTATTCTCGAACCCCCTTCCAGATCACATCGGCGAGGAATTCCGCGTCGTCCTCGGCGGCGACGCGCGAACCTTCCACCGTCCGGCGAATCGCCCATTGTTTGATCAGCAGGATCGCGGCAGCGATGGTACGGTCGGGAGGCGCCGTCGAACGAATCAGGCCTTCTTCCATCTCCCGGTTGAGCGACTCTCGCAGAACCTTCGCCAGGTGCCGGTTGAAGCGCTGCAGCGGTTCGGGTAACGAACTGGTGGACGCGTACCGGCCAAAGTCGGAAATGCAAACCAGAAGAAATTCTTTGTTGACCTGCATCTTGCCCATCAACGAAAGGGCCAGCGCGCGAAGCACTTCCCGAAAGCTCATACCGTCGTGGCAAAGCGAGGCGAAATGCTGCATATACCCGTTCATTTCACGATCCAACGTCGCGGTGAAGACGTCCTGCTTCGAGGGGAAATACAGGTAAACGGTGCCCTTGGCCAATCCCGCGGCCTCGGCGATCTGCTCAATCGTCGCATCGCGAAACCCCTTGCTCGTGAACACGGTACGAGCGGCGTCCAGGATCTCTCCGCGGCGAAATTCGGTAACAATGTCTTGCTTGGATTTGGAGGCGGCGGCCATAGTGACTGGCGGAGTCTTACAAAATGACCCGTCAGTCATAATTATCACCTATATCGTCATCGCACTGATATCCCCCGTCAAGGGGAGGCCCAGACTCCCCTTGATGGGGGAGCCAATCTTATTGCGTCGCGCGGCGAGCTGCGCGGACTACGCCTTGCGCTGATACAGCCAGTTGGTGAACTCACCCTCGCCATGAACGTCCGTCAACCGCATATCGCGGCTCTGGTAACGCCACGTCAACTGCAGGTGGTCGATGCCCAATATGCGCAGGATTGTCGCATGCACGTCGTGAATCGACTTGCGGTCCTCGGTCGCGCGCAGGCCGAACTCGTCGGTCGCGCCCAAAGCGCGGCCGCCCTGAATGCCCGCGCCCGCCATCCACATCGCGTAGCCGTACGGATGATGGTCGCGCCCGTTCTTGCCTTCGGCAAGCGGCGTCCGCCCGAACTCGCTGTTCCACACCACCAGCGTCTGATCCAGCAGACCTCTGGCGGCGAGGTCGGTCAACAGCGCGGCAATCGGCTGGTCCGACTTCTTCGCCATCTTGTTGTGCGATCCCAAAAGATCGTTATGCGCATCGTCCCAGTCGTCACCAAGATTCGTGCCGAAGAATAGCTGCACGCTGCGCACGCCGCGCTCGACGAGACGCCGCGCAAGCAGGCATTTGCGGCCAAAATCCGCGGTCATCGGCTGGTCGATGCCGTACAACTTCTGCGTCGCCTCCGACTCGGTCGAGATATCGACCACACCCGGAGCCTCCGCCTGCATCCGGAACGCCAGCTCATAGGAACGGATGCGCGCATCGAGCGCCGTGTCCTCTTCGCGCGACGCATAGTGGCTGCGATTGAGGTCGTTGATAAAGTCCAGCGTTTCCCGCTGCGCCGCCGTCGTAACCTGATCGGGACTCGCCAGGTTCAGCACCGGACTCTTGCCGCCGCGGAACATCGTGCCTTGGTAGGTCGCGGGCAGGAATCCGGAGCCATACGCCCCGGCGCCCGACTTCATCGCGCCATCGGACATTACGACGTACGACGGAAGATTCTTGTTCTCACTGCCGAGTCCGTAACTCAGCCAAGCGCCTAGCGACGGGCGGCCTGGGAACTGCGATCCGGTACAGCTATGAAACATCGCCGGCGCATGATCAAACGCCTCGCTGTAACAGGAACGGATCACCGCCATGCGGTCGGCATGCTTCGAAAGATTGGGGAAAAGCGTCGAAATCTGCAGCCCCCCATCGCCATGCTTGGGAAACTGCCACGGCGACCCGCGCATGATCGCCTTGCGGAAGTCGATACGCGAAGTCTTCAGGCCCTGGGCAAAGCTCGCCGGTATACATTCGCCCGAAAGGCGGGCCAGCGTAGGCTTGGGATCGAACGTATCGACATGGCTGACCCCGCCGTGATTGAAGATATAGATGATGCTTTTCGCTTTGGCCTTGCTGGCATCCACGGCGCCGTGCGCAGTCTCTTCCGCGAGCATCGAGGCAAGCGCCAATCCTCCAAAACCTTTGGCGGAACGGATGAACATCTGACGGCGGTTCAGCATAATCTTTACTCCACGTACAAAAATTCGTTGACGTTGAAAAGGCCGCGGGCAAGCTCGGTCAGCGCTGCCTGGCGCGTACCGAGGTTCTTGGTCTGGGCTGCTAAGAATTTCGCACTGCGTTCGGATTCCTGCGGCGTGGGCTTGCGTCCGAACACGGCGCTCCAGGCGAACGCCACGGGATCCGGCGACGCTTCCATCTTGCTCGCCAACACCGTCGCCTGCCGCATCGTGAATTGCCCATTCAACAGCGACAGCGACTGCGGAGCGGTGGTCGAGGATTCGCGCCGCGAACAGGTCAGCACCCCTTCCGGCCGGTCGAACGCTTCAAGCAACGGCACGCGGAAATTGCGCCGCGAAATCAGGTAAATCGACCGCCGCGTGTGTTCGTTCGGGTCTTCGGTAACGATCCAGGCGTTGTTCACCGGCTGGCTCATGCCGTACAGCTCTTCCGCCGCAAGAGGCGGCACCACCGGGCGTCCGCCGGTCTTCAGATTGAGCGCGCCGGACGCCTGCAGCACAGCGTCGCGCACCTCTTCGGACTCCAGCCGCCGCCGCGTGAAATGAGACAGCAGGACGTTGTCCGGATCCATTTCAAAGGCCTT
>JAFDVT010000717.1 GCA_018268875.1 Acidobacteriota bacterium | reverse complement strand
GGCGAAGATCTGGTCGTCGGTTACGGCGATGCCGAGGCCTCCGCATTCCTTCAGACGCGCGCGGGCAAGCGTGGCGTCGATGTCGGTGGGCACGGAAAGACCGCTGACCGCAGTGGTGCTGGGGTCGCCGAAACGCCACGCCGGATTGACGATGGTGGCGCAGCCTTCGGGTTGCACGGCGTGTACCTTTACTTTGCCGGCGAAGCCCTGGACGATGGCGGCGTAAAGGCCTCCACCGCCGGCGGGGACGAAGACGTTCTGCGCGTCCTGGAGTTCGTGGGCGATGGTTTCAACGCCTTGCATGCCCCGTGGGCAGTAGCGAAAGGCCGAAACGATGAGCGGATGGCCGCTCGATTTCAGGACGGCGAACACTTCGTCGGTCACATCGGGGTTCGTGGTGAAGCCGGGAATGAGCACGACTTGCGCGCCGTGGGCTCGCATCTGAATCAATTTGCCGGCGGGCGCTTCGGGGCTCGCGACGATGACCGCGCGAATGCCCGCCCGCGCCGCAAATGAGGCGAGAGACGCGCCAGTATTGCCGGAAGACGTCGCGACCACGAACCTGCAATCTGCGGGAAGCAGCGCGAGTTCGCGCTCGATAAAACGGTCTTTGTAAGAACCCGTGGGATTACACTGTTCGAGCTTGAAGCGGAGGCCGGGCCGGCGCGCGCTCGGTATACAAAGGGTGTTGCCGCTGATGGTCGTCAAAAGATGAGGTCCCCCTGGCCGATGGTGCGAGGGACGAAGCCGCCTTGCAGTTCGGCAAGCGCGGTGTCGATGTGATGCTGGCCGTTTTCGATCGTAAAGAGGCCGTGCGACGGGAAAAGGCCGCGAACATTACGTCCGGCGAGCTTTGGCAAATCCTGGCGGTAGGCGGCAAGGTCCGAACCCGGGGCGTTGATGAGGCCTAGAACTCCACCGTAAAACACAATGTCAGCGGTGAACAGATCCTGCCCGTCGATCAGGAATGCGATGGAATCTTCGGAATGACCTCGCACCGCGATAGTCTCGATCGTGAAGCCTTGGAGGTCGAACGTCGCGCCTGGAGCGAAGGCTTCGGCGACTTCGCAAGGCGCATACACGAGTTCCGGTGGGTAGCCGGGCGCTTCGGACTGACCGGCGGTCAGTATTGGAGCTGTGAGCGTCGAAGTATGAACGGGCCAACCGCCAAGGTCACGCGAAAGTGAGCCGGCGCCGGCGGCGTGATCGGGATGTTTGTGCGTGATGAGGATCGTGCCTTGGGGCAACGGGTCGCCAAATTCGGCCTTGAGGTTCGCGACGATGCGGTGGTTGGCGAGGCCGCTTCCCGCGTCGATGAGAAGAATGCCGCCACCCGGGCGACGGAGCGCGTAAATATGGCAATCCCAAGGGCTCGAAAGGCCGAACTGACGGCTGCCGGCGAGGTGCAGCCAGGGAAGGATGCGCAAGGCGTTATGCGGTCCCTTCTTGTTCTTCGGACGCGAGCAGGAACAGCGTATCGCCGGCTTCGACGATGGGCATTTCGCGGGTGAGGCCGATCGTGGCGTCCTGCGAAGCGTTGTATTCCTCAAGCGTCGAGCCCCATTCGTCCACCAGATAGCCGAGGCGCTGGCCGGCTTGTACGCGGTCGAGGATTTGCACGTCGAGCATCAGGAATCCGGGCATCGACGCGACGATGCCGCCATCGGTGTTGCCGACTCCGGTGAGGCGGCGTGGCGGCGGCGCGACGACAGACGCTTCATCCTCGAGAATGCCGAGGTGGCGCATCAGATTGAGGATGCCACGCTTCATCATGTCCAGATCGCCGCGGGCGATGCGCCCGGCGCCCCAGGCTTCCGTGTACAGAAACGGGATGCCACGGGCCATGGCTGCGGAGATGGTGCGGCCGGGTTCGATGACGGGATGTCCCCAGATTACCGGAGCGCCAAATATTTCGGCGGCGGCGCGACCACGTGGATCGGTGCTGTCGTAGCCGACCATGGACGGCATGCCGTAGCGAACGCCGCCGCTGTGGAGGTCCAGATAAAACGACGCGCGGGACAGAATCTGCTGGTCGAACACCCAGGCGATGCGATTGCTGATCGTGCCGTCTGGCTCGCCGGGGAAGACGCGCGCGAGGTTGAGTCCGTCGACGGGATTGACGCGGGAACAGGCGCGGTGGGCGGGCGGATTCAGCACCGGGACGCAAAGCAAAGTGCCGCTCATGGCGGCGGGGTCGAGTTCGCGAAAGAGTTCGTAAATGGCGCGGACGCCTTCGTATTCATCGCCGTGGACACCGGCGGAGACGGCCAAACAAGGGCCTTGCGGCTGGCGGGAGCCGGTGACGGTGAGCACGGGAATCTGGAGGACCGAGTCCGGTACGGGAATGCTGCGAGTGAGCTTCAAACGGCTAGGGTAGCTGGACGTGGCGCGAAATTGTGGACGTTGGCGTAAAGACGAGCGCGCACGGACAAAGATTACACCTTCTTTACGAAAAATTTGCAATACTTACATGAGCCTTCGCCGTGTTCGCGAAGGCAAAATGGGGTTGATTACGATGAAGCACACCGTACGTCCGGTTTCGCAGTACTCGCTCTTCGTTATCGCGCTAGCAGTGGCGGTTCTCTCTCCCGCCAGCTCCTATGCGCAAGTACTTTATGGGTCCCTTGTCGGGACCGTAACCGATCCAAGCGGCGCGGCGGTACCGAGCGCCAGCGTCACCGCCACCAACAAGCAGACCGGGCAGGTCCGCACCACCGAAACCAACAGCGCGGGCGGCTATACGTTTGTCGCCGTACAACCGGGACAGTACACCGTAAAGGTTACGGCGAACGGGTTCCGCACGTCGAACGACGAAGGCGTGGAGGTCTCGTCGAACTTAACCAGCCGTTCGGACATCGCATTGCAGGTCGGCAACGTGAGCGAATCGGTAACGATCGAAGCGTCAGCCGTTACGCTGCAGACCGATAGCGCCAGCGTGCGCGGCGAAGTACAAGGCAAGCAGATGGTGAACCTGCCGATGCCGATCGGCCGCAACTACCAGAACATCCTGGTGACGATTCCGGGGTTCAGCCCGCCGCAGAATGCGCACTCGGTGCCGACGAATCCGTCGCGCGCGCTGCAATCGAACGTCAACGGCGCTCCGGCGTCGGGCGTCAACGTACGTCTGGACGGCGCGTCGAGCCAGCAGACCTGGCTGCCGCACATCAGCGCGTACGTGCCGTCGCTCGAAGCGATCGAAACGGTGAACGTGGTGACCAACAGCTTTTCGGCCGAACAGGGCCTGGCCGGCGGCGCCGCGATCAACGTGCAGATCAAGAGCGGCACGAACAATTTTCACGGATCGGGCTTCTGGTACAACAACAACAATGCCTTGCTGGCCAAGCCGTTTACCTTCGCGCTGCTGAACCAGCAGAGCCAGCGCAATCCCAAGTACGTGTTCAACCAGGCGGGCGGATCGATTGGCGGTCCGATCGTGAAGAACAAGCTGTTCTTCTTCGGCGCCTATGAAGCGACGACGCGCCGCGAGTTCGCAAACAACACCGGCACCCTGGCCACGAATGCGATGCGCACTGGCGACCTTTCCGAAGGCCTGTCGATCTTTGCGCCGAACCCAGGCATCATTTACGATCCGACGACAGGCAATGCGACCGGCCAGAACCGGACGCCGTTTGCGGGCAACATCATTCCCGCTGCGCGTATTTCGAGCATCTCGAAGGCGATCATCGCGAAGATTCCGACGGTTGCCGATGGGTTCCGCGACAGCAATTACTTTGCGACCGGCAACTTCCTGTTTGACCGGCACACGCTGGACACCAAAGTAAACTACAACATCAGCCAGAAGTGGACCGCGTATGGACGTTACAGCATCCTGGGGTACACGATGAATAACCCCGGCATGCTGGGCGAGATCGTGGGACCGGGCATTTCGGGCAGCGGCGGCAACACCGGCAACGCCACGGGCAAGACGCATTCGGCGACGATTGCGACGACGTACGTGCTGCGTCCGAATCTGATTCTGGACGCCAACTTTGGCTACACCCGGTATGGCACGAGCGTCGAGCAGCCTTTCCTCGACCAGAACATCGGCCGCGACACGCTGAAGATTCCGGGTACCAACGGCTCGCGGCGGTTTGAAGGCGGATGGCCGCGGTTTACGTTCTCCGGCCTCACGACGCTGGGTGTTCCGGATTCGTTCATGCCGTACACGCGTCACGATCCGCAAACGCAGTATGTGGCCAACATCAACTGGACCAAGGGCACGCACCAGATCCGGTATGGCGTCGACATTTACCACCAGGATCTGAATCACCAGCAGGCGGAATTTTCCGGCCAGAACCATGGCGCGCAGGGCGGATTCAACTTTGCACAGGGTCAGACGCTGCTGAACGGCGGCGCAACGGGCACGACGTTCCACACCTGGGCTTCGTTCCTGCTGGGCTTGGCCAACAACTACGGCACGACGTATCAGGTCGATGCGACGTATGGAACGCGCACCAAGATGTACAGCGCGTACGCGCAGGACACCTGGCAGGTGAACCAGAAGCTGACCGTCAACTACGGCATCCGGTACACGAACATCCCGATGCCTCGCCGTGTTACCGACGCGGGCGAGCGCGGCATGGAACGGTACGACTTTACGAACAACAAGATGATGGTTTGCGGCGTGGGCGTGGTGCCGGAAGATTGCGGCACCAAGAATTCCAATCTGCTGTTTGCGCCGAGCCTTGGCATCGCCTACCGGCCGACGGACAAGACGGTGATCCGCATGGGCTTCGGCATCAACTGGGATCCGCTCAACCTGATTCGCGCGCTGCGCACGAATTACCCGATGCTGCTGATCCTGAATGGCAACGCTCCGAATACGTGGACGCCCGCGGGTACGCTGGAAGCGGGTATCCCGAAGCCAGTGGTTCCGAGCCTGGGCAACGGCATCATCGACATCCCGTCGTCTTACGCGCTTGCTTCGACGGGCGACAGATTCCGCCGCGCCTACACGATGAGCTGGAACTTTACGGTGCAACGGCAGCTGACCAAAACGCTGACGGCGCAGGCCGGCTACGTCGCAAACCGGACCGTGCGCCAGACGAACTTTCTGGATCTGAATGCCGGACAAGTGATCGGCGCGGGCAACAACGGACGCCGGTTCTTCCCGACCTTTGGCCGTACGGTAACGACGCAGATTGTGGACCCTTTGGGCCGCACAAATTACGATTCGCTGCAGTCCAAGCTGGACGCGCGCTTCGCTCGCGGCTTCCAGGCGGGCTTGGCGTACACCTGGTCGAAGTCCATCGGCATTTGCTGCAACACCAGCAACGACGGTGGTCCGGCGATCAGCGCGACGCAGTACTTCGGGCTGAATCGGGCGCTTTCACCGTTCGATCGCCGCCACAACTTCCAAATGACGACTGCCTACGAGCTGCCGTTTGGCCCAGGGCGTTCGATGCTGACCAAGGGTCCCGCATCGTATATCCTCGGCGGGTGGCGTATCAGCAGCCTGCTGTCGGCTTACAGCGGTTCGCCATTTACCGTGGCGGCCGATTCCACTTCGCTGAACATGCCCGGCAGTTCGCAACAGGCGGATGTGTTGGGTACGCCAGTGAAACTCGGCGGATATGGCCGTGGACAGGCGTACTACGACTGGAAGACGTTCAAGTCCGTCACCAATGCGGCTGGACAGGCGGAGGCGCGGTTCGGAACCGGGGGATTGATGAATCTCCGCGGGCCGGGCATCTTCAACATGGACCTCGGGGTGCATCGCAACTTCAAGGTCACGGAGCGGTGGAACGCCGAGTTCCGCGCGGAAGCGCTGAACCTGACGAACACGCCGCAATTGGCCAATCCGTCGAACAATATTTCGAGCTTGCGTCAGACGAACGGACAGTTCACTGGCGGCGTGTTCGAAATTACGGGCACGGCGAACACCGGCCGCGACGGCCTCGTGCAGCGGGCGATTCGCTTAGGCTTGCGCGTGACGTTCTAGAACGCAAACCGTTCGTGAAACAAAGGGGCGGTCCCTGATTTGGGATCGCCCCTTTCCTTTTGTCGCCGTGGTGTCAGATACTCTTGCGTCCGGTCAAAAGCATCACAAGAATCACGACCAGCAGCAGGCCGCCGATACTGGTGCCGAAAATTGGACCGCCATAGTAATAGCCGCCGCCACCCAGCAACAGCATGAGAACGAGAAGCACCAAGATCAGGTTCATCAGCTTGCCTTTCTTGTTCCCGCCAGCAGTATGACGGCGCCGGCCGCCAATGCCGCAACGCTGCCAATCACCGGGATGTAGGTGGTGTGGGTTTTGTCCCGCGTCACGTCAATGGGCCCAAGATCGACCACCTTTTCTTTTGTCGTGAAGGAAAATCCGCCCATCACGAGTCCAATGAGGCCAAGGGCCAACAGTGCAACTGCAAGAATCTTCATTTGTCGTTTGTCTCCTTTTTCTCGCCTACAGCTGATTCCAGATAAACCAGAGAACGATGAGTCCGCTTGGAACTCCCAATAACCATGCGCCGATGTATTTCATGTGTACGCTGTCCTCGCGCTTTCCTTTGCAAACGGCGTGCCAAGGCCCAATTGACGGCCTTTTCGAGGATTTGGGAGGCAATGGAGGATCGGACCGTTACCGAAATCGCCAGCGGGCCGCGCGCGGATGCGTAGAAATTTCCCGGGCTATCGAAAACGACAATGGATGAAGTTACTGTTTCGCAAGACCGACGGCGACAAGTTGCGCAACATCGGCGATGAGGATCAAGCCCTGGTTGTCGGGCGAGTAATCGGTCTTGTCCAAGCCGTCGACGGTAATGGCGATGGCGATGCGGCCCTTGGGCGTATAAAGGATGCCGACGTCGCTGCGAAGACGGTCAAGGGCTCCTGTCTTGCTGGCCACGGGCATGTCTCCGGTGCGGCGGGCGATGCCGTCACGAAGCTGCTGGCGCTTCAAAACCTCGATCATGTCGCGGGATGCCGCGGGACTCACAACCTTGCCCTGCTCCAGGAGTTCGAGCAGCCGAACCATGTCGCGCGGCGTCGAAACACCCAGTCCGTATTGTTTGTTTTCCTCTTTGAGACCGGCGTCGCTCCAACCGGTGGGCGCTTTGAGCTGCGTGCCGTCGCCGCGAACTTTGCGAAGGCTCTTTGTGTCCATGATGCCGAGCGATTCCATGGTCTTGTTCACCGCGTTCGCCGTGAGCTTGTCGAGGATGAGGTTGGTGGCCGTGTTATCGCTGACGACGATCATGAGATGCATGGCGTCGCGCAGGTAGATGGGCGCGTTGGGCGTGAATTCGAACAGTACGCCGGAGCCAGACACGACGTCGGCTTCCTTCAGCGGCAGGACGGTGTCCCAACGCACGCGGCCATCGGCGACGGCTTTAAAACATTCGACCATGATGGGCAGCTTGATGGTGGACGCGGTGCGGACTTTGGCATCACCCCGCAACGAATACACGGCGCCTGTGTCGAGGTTCTTGGCGTAGACGGAAAGCGTGCCCGGAGTATTGGCGGCGCGTGCGCGAACGGCGGCGTCCAGGTCCTGCGCGGAAAGAGACGCGGCGGCGATAACAAGGACAGTGGTAAGCAGCACGAGTAACAGAGTATCGTGGGTTTAGTGCACAACACGACAGACGCGGCGGAGCTTGCGCGGCAGGCGTGGGACGGTTTTGATTTCGATCTGGCCTGGGCTGTTTCGTGGAAGAACATTCCAGCGGTTTACAAGTCCACACGGCCGTACCCGCAAGAACCATCGCTGCAGGGCCTGGTGGATTCCGAACTCGCCAAAGCCTTTCCTTACGGCGAAGAACATTCGCTCGTTGGCGCGGCGGTGCTGTGCGGCGATATGCGTCACGAACGCGAGTTTTTCCGCGACCGCTATCGGGCCATCCGGTTCCAGCAAGTGCATGGATACGACCTGTCGCCGAAGAACCTGGATGCCGCGGGTGAGGTATTGGATTTCGAGTTCGTTCCGCACAAAGTGGATTGCAACAACCTTGTGATGGAAAAGAACCGGTATCACTTCATCGTGGGACACCACGGCATCCATCATGTGTATAACGTCAGCAACCTGTTCTTTCAGTGCAACCAGGGTTTGAAGCCCGGCGGGTTGCTGTATGTGGAAGAATACATCGGTCCGCGGTATTTGCAGACACCGTTCGCGAATTACTGGATTTCACGGCTTTTGTTGGTTCTTTTGTTCAGCAAGCGCGAACGCACCACGCACGAAAACCGGCTGAAGGGCAAATGGATGCACTACGCGCCGGGCATGCTGGATATTTCCGAGGCCTGTAATTCGGAAGTGATCGAGAAGGAAATGCTCGAGTACTTTGAGCCGGTCCACATCCTGCGCTATGGCGGCCTTTGTTACCCGATGCTCGAAGGGCTTGGAAGGAATTTCGATAGCGGCAAGGGTGCTTGGCGGTTCCGGTTCCTCATCTACCTCGAACGCGCGCTGCAGCATTTGAAGATCATCAAGCCGATGTTTCTGCAGGCGATCTTAAAGAAGAAAGAGGTCTGGTAGTGCAGGGTTGCCTCGACTGGCCAAGCGGCCAGGAGTTGATCGGATGGGTTTGGGAACCAACCGATCCGGCAAAGAGGCTGACCGTGGAAGTGACGGTCGACGGCACGCTGCTTCGCCGTCGTGAAGCATCCGATTTTCGACCCGACCTGCCGGATGCGGGCGTGGGCGATGGGCGTTACGCATTCTCAGTCGAACTGCCGCCGGAAACGTTCGACGGCGAGGCGCATTCCATTGCCGTCACCTGCGGCGGCGAACATCTTTCGGGCAGCCCATTTGTTTTTCGATCGGCCTACCACGGCACGCTCCACCCCTGGACTTCCAGCGGCTCGGAAGTTCGCGGAACGCTGGTGGACCGGGCGCGTCCCGCCGCGAATTCCCGACTGATCGCGGAGCTTTGGCTCGGGAAACGGCGCCTCGCGCAGGCTCCTGTGGATGCCCATGGCGGCTTTGTTTTCCGGCTCGCCGGCGCCTCCGCATTGCCGCGCACCGCATCGACTCTGGAGTTACGCGCACAGGGAAGCGCGGCGCCCGCGGCGATCGCCGAAGTGGAGCCCCAAGGGTACGCGGCGAATGTACTGCACGATGCCAGAGAGCTGTTAACCGGACGAAAATCGCCGGATTCGCAGCGGGAACTCGCCAAGCGGCTGTTTCCCGTGCTCGCGTCGATCCCAACGGAAGAGATTCGCTTGCGGCCTCTGCAGGCGGCGCAACTGACGCTGAGGCCCGGTGTACGCGACACGGCAATACCGGTCGACATCCTCATCGTGGGATCTAGCGGGAGCGAGCCGTACCTGCAAACGTTGCGGAGTATTGAGACGAGCCGGGTGCGCCAGCGGTACGAGGTCTTTCCGTGTCATGACCGCGAGGCGGGATTCCTGATTCACCCGCAGCGCGACTGCGTGGTGATCGCCGAAGGGGCAGTCGTGACCGGGGACTGGTTGGATCGCCTGCGCGACGCGGCGTATTCCAGTTCGATGAACGCCACTACATCACCGATTGTGGGCAGCCGTTTGCCGGCGCGGCGCGTCTCCGGCGAAGAGACGATTTCCGAGCCTTCGACGACGTGCGCTTATGTCCGCCGCGACGCTTGGAATGAAGGATTGCAGCGGCAATACGGCTGGCGGCATGTCGCGGTGGGCGAGGTTTGGGTGCAAGCGCCGGGCGAGGACATCACACAGTCGACAAAGCTGTACGCAACGGCTCCCGAATCGACCGTCGCGCTGCGATGCGGAAGCGGCAACGCCGTGTGGATCGGACCGCGCCAATATCGCTTTCCGGAAGATCGCGAGGCGCTCGTGGAGGCGTTGCGAGGCGTCAAGCGGCTGCAGGTGAACACGGCGGTGAACGTCCCCGAGGAGCTGTTTACGCTTGGCATCCCGTACGAGATCCGCGTCGACGATTACTCGTGGGTCTGCCCTCGTACGAACCTTGTGGACGAGACTGGGCGGTACTGCGGCGAGCCGTCGGTGGCGGCTTGCGAGCGCTGCTATGCGCGTCTTGGGGCGAGGGAAGATTGGACAAACCCGGGCGCGGAGACCGTTGCACAGTTGCGCCAACAAAGCGCCCGAATCTGTGGTGGAGCGGCGGCGGTTACATT
>JAFDVT010000716.1 GCA_018268875.1 Acidobacteriota bacterium | reverse complement strand
CGAAGGAGATTGACGTTTTCGAGAAACGCGCCTGTCGAAGCATCGGTGAGCTTGGCGGCGCGATCCCTGCCTACGGAGATGATTCGCTTCGAATCCACACCGAACACCGTTCCCAGCACCCAGTTTTCGTGATTGCCGATGCGGAAGAGCTCCTTGCCGGTGGCGGTTTCAATCATGCGAACGGTGTTGTCCGCGCCGCCCGCGGCCACTTTGCCGCCGTCGGGCGAGATCGAAGTGCCGAACACGGTGTCTTCGGTAACGGGCACCGCGCGCAGTTGCTTCCACGTCGCGGTATCCCAAATCTGAACCTCGCCGGCGCGCGCGGGTGTGCCTCCGCCCGCTACCAGGAGCTTTCCGTCGCTGCTGAAGGCAACTGACAGAATGCGCTCCGCCTTGCCTGGAAGACGTTGCGCAAGGCCCGATCCGTCGGCGTTGTGCACCAGGATTTCGCGATTGCCGGACACCGCCAGATACTTGCCGTCGGGCGAAAACGCGAGACCGGTTACGACGGGCGGCTGCAAGTAAACCGTGGGACCGGTTGTGGTTTCGACAGGCGTGTCGTCTTTCGCGCCCGCTGCGATCCAATCCTCCACTAGCTTGATTTGATCGGCGGGCAGTGGCGGGGCGCCGATCGGCATACGAGGTTGCGCCGAACCGTTGATGTAACGCAGCAGCAGGCTATTCGAAGCCGTCGCAGTGTCCCACGGCGCGCCGCGTTTGCCGCCTTTGGCAAGAGCGGCGTAGGTCGTCAGGTCGAGGCCGGAGCTCTTCGATGCCGGCTGGTGACAGCCCTGGCATTGCCGCTGCAAAACGGGTTGAATGTCGCGAACAAAACTGGGCGCGGCGGCGGCGGCCGTGGCTGCCAGCGCGAAAAAAGCGATACAACGGCGTCGCATGTTGGAGTGGACCTATTGTATGCAATCGCTACTCCCAGGAAAATTGCAGTTGCGGATTCTCGCCGCCGGGATGGCGCCCTTCCCCCGTGCTTCGTGAATGGAACCCGTGGCGGTCGCGAACCCGCTGGACTCTTTGTCCGATCGTTTCAAGGTACGGACCCTTGAGGTACGCGGCATCGCTGAAAGCCGCGCGGTAACGCCGTACCGCGGCGGGGAATTTCTCTTCGAGGAACGGGAAAAACACCTGCGACGCGCACGGCTTCAAAAACACGACGTTCGACCAAAACGCCCGCGCGCCCGCGTCCTTCGCGGCCTTGGCCACCGCGTCGATGCTTTCCTCGCTGTCGTTGATCAGCGGCATCACCGGACTGCAGTTGACGCAAACGTGAATGCCAGCTTCCGCAAGGCGTTGCACCGCGCCTAGCCGCAGGTCCGGACGCGGCGCGAATGGTTCCAGCGCACGCGCCAGGTTCGTGTCGAGCGTGGTGATCGTGATGTTCACGCTGACCTGATTCTGATTCGCCGCAATGGCCGCCAGCAATGCCGCGTCGCGCGAGGCAAGATCAGACTTGGTGGTGATCCACAGGCCCTGATGCCGCGCGTGAACGGCAAACACCTCCAGCATGCGGCGGGTCAGGCCGAAGCGGCGCTCGGCGGGCTGATATGGGTCGGTCGCGGTGCCGATCGCGATGCCTTGTTCAAAGGGAACGCGCCGCAGTTCGTTCAGAAAGGCGGTGCGATTCCACTTTTTGGCAAAGATGCGCGTTTCAAAAACACGAGGATCGCGCAATTCCATGAACTCATGCGTATACCGCGCGTAGCAGTATTTGCAGCCGTATTCGCAGCCGCGGTAAGGATTGATCGTCCACTGAAACGGCAGCGCCGGGTTGGGACATTTGGTGATGTAACGGCGAGCTTCCAGATCGCGGTACTCGACCCGCGACTTCTCCTCCAGCACACCACTTTCCGCCGCCAGCTTGGCGATTCCGATCAGATGCGGCTGCGACATAAGGCGATATTCGCCTTCTTTTCGCCGTTTGTCAACTACTGCGGCTTGTTGGTTTCGAGGTCGTGCGTGACGAAACGAATCAGGCTTTCGAGCAAGGCCGCGCGTGGGAATCGCGTCTTGTCCATGCCAGACCGGATGGTGGCGTCCTTCGATTTGTCGAAGGGCAACGCGACCGCAAAATGATCGCCAACGAGCGCCCCGAGGTACTTCGAATTCGGCACGATCGCGTCGGACTGCGTCAACTGACCGTCCTGGCGCTTGTCGTAGGCCGTCAGCAGATCCCAGGTCTGCGCAAGAGCTTTGGACGTGCCAGCTTTGTCCGAATGCGCGATGATCGAATACGTCGGCACGACGGTGTTGGGATACGCGCCCAAGAAGGCTTGGCGTTCGCTGCGGCGAAGACTCTTGAAGCCAGTGGTCAGGTCGCCCTTGCAATTGCCCATCTTGAAGTAGCTGCGAATGAACTGGTCGGCGGAATTGGGCAGGACATCGGCGATGACACTGCCGCCAGACGCGCCGGCGACGCTGATAAAGGCCGCCGTGTACTGCGCGATGTTCTGTTTGGCAAGCGCTACTTGAAGGTCGGGCGTGCCTTTGCTGTAGCCGACGAGAATGAACTTGCGAGGGTCCTTGGGTCCGTTCTCGCGGATATACGTACCAATGACGCCCGCATTGTCTTCGCTCGAATCGTTCGGCACCTGTAGCAGGTTCACATCCATCCCGAACTTTGTTTTCAAAACCTGCTGGCCTTCCTCGAAAGCGGGGCTGTCGGCAAAGCAGGAACTCATGAAGCCGGGCACGATCAGGATCCGGTAATTCTTCGAAATGTCGGTGAGTTTGAAGTCGGTTTTGCCGTTGTCTTCGATGTACTGGCTGCAGTCGCCCCATTCGCCGGTGTCCGGATTTTCCTGCTTTAGGACGCTGCAGAAATAGTCGGCAAAACGGTCGCTGGTGTCGTTCACATCGGGCGCAAAGTAGACGATCGCGGTGCGTCCATCGGAATGAAACGAGCCGCCGTGCGCGGTTTTGGCTTCGGTGACCGGATCGGTGAAGGTCATATAGCCGGTGGAAATCACGTTGCCACCTTCGCTGATACTGCGAACGATGTATTCGCGTTCGAGGTCCGTGTCGGGATCGATTTTATGGGTGATCTTGCCGTTGCGCTGATCCTTATCGAAGCCGATGTCGTGCGTGCCGGCGCCGACCCACACAGACTGCGAACCCACGGTAAACGGCGCTTTCCAGATGCGGAAGTGGTGCCGTGCCGCGATGACGCGAAGAGGGTCGCCCTGCGCGTAGCCGTAATCCTGCGGCCGGTCGAACATCAGCAACTGGCTCATCGGAATGGTGACGTACGCCTGCTTGGAGACGCTGGCGAGGATGCCGCGAAAAATGGCGTCCTTAGTGGTACGGTCGACGCTTACCCAGCCTGCCGAGGCAAGCGCATCTTTCACCTGATTCTCGCTGCCGACGAGGATGAAATTCACACGATCGCCCTGATTGCCTTCCGCATCCACCACGCGCTTTGGCAGCGAATCCAACTGTTTCTGCGTCAACTTCACCGCGGGTTCGCGCAGTGCGGGCTTCTGTTCGGTCAGTTTGAACCGTTCCACTTTGACTTTGAAAGCGCCCGCCTGCGGACGATCCGCGCTCATTTGATTGATGCCGACAAACAGGCGTCCACCAAGGCCCGCGCGTTGTTCGCGCTTGGCGCCGATCAGAAAAGGACGGGAAGTGGCTCCGTCGCCGATGCGGCCGAGCAGCGCACCCTTGGGAACATCGTTGAGCGGGTAGGTTCGCAACATGTCGAGCCACGCACGCGGGCCGCCTTCCGGTCCGCTATCCTTGCCGCCCGAATAGCGAATCGTACCGGTACCGGTCAGCCGCACCGTTTCGCCGGCCTGCAGATCGATACCCGTATCGACCCATACCTTGCTGCCGTCGACGTCGAAATCCTGCGAGGAAATGGGTTGTTGCGACTGTTGGGCGGTAACGGCAATCGCGGTTGCCAGCAGGAAAACACAGGCGGATTGTGTGCGCTTCATTCTCTTCCTTCACTCCTAGTTATTACTGCTCAACAAAGCGCTCACCCCTAAGGCGCCTCGTACCAATAGCTCTACTTCGGCCCATAAAATGGGGTCCGCTTCGAGCTTTGCGTGCGCGCCACCCAGCGTCCGGCGCGCCCAACTTTCCGGTTTCGAATACGACGGCAACAAGGGCGGATAAAAGAACCGCTGGTTCAACAGGATTCGCGTCTTGGCCGGGTCGGCGGCGCGTATTTCGTCTTCGCCGCGAAACGTCAGGATCTCTTTCTGATAGAAGTTCGCCGCGCTTTGCACGTTGTCCGGAATCCGCCCGTCGCGCAGCCCTACGCTATCGATCTGCACGGTCAGCAATACCGGAATGCCTTTCTTCCGCAGACCGCGGGCAACCGCAACCACTCGCGATCCGCCCAAACTCTGTCCGAACAGGATGACGCGCGCACTTGTCTTTTCGGTTACGTCGAGTTTGCCATCCTGGTTCAGGTCAAGCGACCGGAGGATGTACTTCATGATCTGGCCGGGACGGTGGTTGCTGAAGCTTTCGGCGGAAACGCCGGGCATGTCACGCAACTTCAACACCAGTTTGCGAACGCCGCGATTGGGATCGTGCGCTTTTTCAAACCCGCCCAACAAGCCCACGACAGTCGCCTTTTTAGGGGGTTCGCCAGCGGATGCAACAACCAACGAAACGGCGGAAACACAAGCCGCCGCCACGCGACACTTCATAACTCGATTGTAACTAGCCATTCCGGTGAAAGATGAAATACTTCTGGACGAAGAACTTGATCGCCAGAATGCCGCCTTCGGCAAGCATCTTGGCTGCGACAATGCGAACTTCCGGACTGCGGAAGGGCATCAGGTCCTTCCACCATTCGATCAACCCCCAGGCTGCGAAGAAGGCCGCGACATATAGCACGATGAATTTTGGCCCGGCCACCTCATGCCGCACTTGCGACGCAAACACCTTGGATCGTACAGCCAGGTAGTTGAACGGTACCGACGCGGCGCGGCCCGCCAATTGCGCGGCCAGGATCGGCGCACCGGCTTTTAAGGCGACCCAAAACGCCGAGTAATCGAGGATTGCGGTAATCAGGTAAACGATCGCGAATCGCAACGCGATCACGGACGCACCGTCGTCACACGGCGAAAACCTTCGGCTTCCGTAGGCGGATCCAATAGCGAGGCCATGCGCGCAATGACGTCTTCCGGCACCACGCGGTTGCGCTTGCGGTTGCGTTCCTGGCAAACCTCGACGGGCGTGTCGAAGTAAAGCGCGTCCACCACGCAGCCCCATTCGGCGGCCCATTGAAAGAACTGCTTGCGATTGGCGACGGTGAGATTGGTCGCGTCGATGTACGTCACCGGGCGGTGCAGCAGCACACGCTGCATCGCCAGAAACCGGACCGTGGCGAACACGGTGCTGTGGATCGTTTGATCCGTGGCGTCGTCCGCCAGTTGCAGGCGGATCGCGTCGGTAGAAACAGGATTGGCGCCAATACTCGCAAAGTAGGTCGATTTACCCGAACCCGGCAAACCGACCGCGATCACAAGAACTGGCGCCTCATGGAAAGGCATAGCTGCCGCCAAAAGCGAAGTTACTGGAACATGCGCTTGCCGCGCCGCAGGAACGCTGGGATATCAAGGTCGCTGTTGTACGCTTCCTCGGCAGGCACGGCCGCTGCCGCCGGTGGTGGCGGTGGAGGCGCGGGCGGAGGAGGCGGCGGCGCTGAAGGCACATAATGCGAGCCCGGAACGGCGGCATGCATCGCGCGCGAAGGTTCCTGTTGCGGCGGCGCTGCTGCCGCATCCTGATGGAACAGGTTGTCGATCTCGTCGTCGATCGAATCCATCGCTTCTTCCACCGGTTCCGCTTCGTGCGCGGTGGGCGTGGGCGAGGCCGCGGGACCCGAGTAATACGACGGCGGGTTGATCTGCGGCGGAGGCGTGCTCAGAAACGGAACGCCATTGCTCGCCGATGCCGCGGCGGCGTTGTACTGCGGACGTTCCGGTATCGGGATGCCATCGCGTTCGAACCCGGTGGCGATCACGGTCATCTTCACTTCATCGCCCAGGCTTTCGCTCATCACGACGCCGAAGTTCACTTGCACGTCTTCGTTCGCGGTGGCGGAACGGATCAGCGAACAAGCCTCGTTGACATCGTGCAGGCTGAGGTTGCCGGACGCCATGATGTTGATGAGCAAACCGCGGGCGCCCCGGACTCCGCCCTCTTCGAGCAGCGGCGAACTGATGGCGATACGCGCGGCTTCCACGGGTCCGCCGGTGCCTTTGGCGAGAGCGGTACCCATCATCGCGTGGCCCATGCCGAGCATGATGGCGCGGATGTCCGAAAAGTCGCGATTGATGATGCCGGGCGTGGTGATGATGTCCGAAATACCCTGCACGGCCTGGCGCAGAACATCGTCCGCGATGCGGAACGCTTCAAAGAAGCTCGTGCCTTTGGGAACGAGTTCCAGCAACCGGTCGTTGGGGATCGTGACCACGGTATCCACGGTCTGCGCGAGGTCGGACAGTCCGCGAACCGCCGCTTTCATGCGCTTGGGACCTTCGAAGGCGAACGGCTTGGTGACGACCGCAACCGTTAGCGCGTTCATCTCCTTGGCGAGCGAAGCGACCACGGGAGCGGCGCCAGTACCAGTGCCACCGCCAAGGCCAGCGGTGACGAACACCATGTCCGCGCCGTCCAGAACTTCAATGATCTTCTCGGTGTCTTCAACGGCCGCCTGACGCCCGATGGCGGGGTCCGAACCCGCGCCAAGCCCGTTGGTGAGCTTGGAACCAATGACAATCTTATTCGGGCAAGGCGAGGCGTTCAGTGCCTGAACGTCCGTATTCATGACGTAGAACTCCACGCCGGAAACGCCTTCGTTCATCATTCGGGTTACCGCGTTCGATCCGCCACCGCCTACGCCGATGACTTTGATGCGCGTGCCCATTATGTTTTCGTCCTGCAACAGGAATTTAAGGTCTCCCATTTCGTGTTCGCCTCCTGCCGTCTACTTCAAAATCATGCTGATGAGCCCCGGCGCTCTGCGTTTAAATTCCATCCGGGTCTTGAGCTTTGCTGAGTACAGCGCCAATCCTGCGGCGGTGGTCCAGTCCGCGCGGCTCATCTCGTCGGGCCAATGTTCGATGCCCAGGGGAATCGCCTTGCGCGTCGGACAATCCAAAATCACTTCCGCCATGTCTTCCATGCCGTTCAGCAAGGCGCCGCCGCCGCAAAGCAACGCGCCTTCGGCGAGTTTATTGGCGATACCCGCCGCTTCCAACTTTTCGCGAACTTTTTGGAACAACTCCTCGGCTCGCGCTTCCAGAATTTCGTTCAGCTCGCGGCGCGTCGCTTCGCGCGGGGCGCGGCCTTCGCTCGAAGGAATTTCGATCAGCGTATTGTCCGCCGTCAGGCCCAGCCGCGCGCATCCATGTTCGCGCTTGAGGAGTTCGGCGTCGTTCATCGACACCTTGAAAATCGTCGCGATGTCGCGCGTGAAGTGTTCGCCGGAAATCGGGATGGAGGCCGACATCACAGCGGCCTCGCCGTCGAAAACAACAACGTCCGTCGATTGCGCGCCGATATCGATCACCATCACGCCACGGCTACGGTCGCGTTCGAGCACCGATGCGTAGGCGGCCGCCACGGCTTCGGACATCGTTTCTTCGACGTTGATGTGAGCGCGCTGCACGGCCCCCATCAGCGTGTCGTGTTCCTGCGCGGATACGGTGATGACGTGCGTGTTGGCTTCAAGCCGCGACGCGATGCGTCCGAACGGATTGCGAATCCCCGCGCGTCCGTCGGCCGAGAAATCCTGTGGCAGAACCTGCAGAAGGGCGCGATCGTTTTCGAGCGTCACTTCGGAGGCCAGGCGCATCGCAAAGGCCATGTCCTCCATTTCGATTGCGCGCGGACGTCCCAGTTCGTACATCCTGCGCCGCGTGCCGCTCTGGATCGTAGGACCACCAAGCCCGATCACCGCCGCATCCACCAGCACACGAGCGTTGCGTTCGGCGTTTTCGACAGCACGCAGAACGGAGGCGGAGAGCGCTCCGGAATCGGTAATGCGGCCTCGCGTCCAACCGGCCGATTCCGCTTCGCCGGCGCCGGCAAAGCGGACGTAGTCGTCTTCCAGAACGGCAATCACGCATCGCGTGCGGTAACTGCCCGCATCGATGCCGATCGCGAATTGTGGATCTTTAGCCACGTTCTTTATTCTCCTCGCACCTCGTCCCCATTGACGGGAACATTGGAGATCCGGCTATCGAGCCGGAGATCGAACGCCGTT
>JAFDVT010000715.1 GCA_018268875.1 Acidobacteriota bacterium | reverse complement strand
TCCTGATTCCGCTGGCCGTGACCTCGACGGCCGGTTGGATCCGCCGCCTCGGCGGCAAGCGCTGGGCGATCCTGCACCGCGCCGTCTACCTCAGCGTGATCTTGGGCGTCGTGCACTATTGGTGGCTGGTAAAGTCCGACATCCGCATGCCGCTGCTGTACGCGGTGCTCGCGGCGCTCCTGCTCGGCTATCGAGTAGTGACCCGGTTCTGGCCAGCCTCGCCGTCCAGCCGTTAGCTTGCCTCCGCACCGCTTCCGGTGCCTGTCACCGTACCGCTTCGGAAGCGGTACGCCCAGACAAATCCGAGTCAGGCAAGGCCCGAGTGAAACCCTCATAAGGGTGAGGTGGACCCACGGTTGGATCGCCGCCTTTGGGGGTAACGAACGCTACCCGCATTGCTTCAAAACAGGCAAGACTTCGGGACTCGACCTATCCCACGCTACGCCTGCGCCATAGCCGCGCGCAAATCTCGATTTTTGCGAAAGAGGAGCCGAGGAAAATAGGCATCAACTTTTTCCCCAGACTGCCGATTTCTATCATGTGCGTCTTGCCGCCCGCCTTCTCGTTCGTTTGCCGGTCACGCTGGCATTTGTCGGCTTGTTCGGCTGGTTACTGGTACGGCTCGCGCCGGGCTTTGGCGTCGACGAACGGGAGATCGACAGCCGTTTCAGCGCGGAGTCGATCGCCGCGTTCCAACAGGCTGGCGCGCCGCGCACCGGTCCTGTGGACTACGCCCGACGCCTCTTGCGTGGGGACTTTGGAAGTTCACAGACCTTTGGAAACATTCCGGTGTCGCAACTCATTCAGGAGCGTTGGCGGCAAACGGCCGCCTCTGTCGCGATCGCGTTAGCGTCTGCTTGGGCGTTGGCCATCGTCTGGGTCGCCCTCGGCGCCCTGTGGCGTCCATTGGATTGGTCGGGCTCCATTTTTTCCTTTTCTTTGTTGGCTTTGCCGAGTGGTCTTGTGGCGGTGGCGATTTTTCTCGCCGGGGCGCCCGTGGCGGTGGGCATCGCGGCGGCGGTTTTCCCGGTGGCGTTCCGCTATGCGAGGCAACTGGTGTTGGACGCGATGTCGCAACCTTGTATTTTTGCCGCTGCGGCACGGGGTGTTTCCCGCCTTTCTGCGCTTACCCGGCATGCCCGCGCGCTGGCGGGTCCGCAATTGATTTCGTTGATGGGCGCATCGGCCGCCATCGCCGTCGGCGCCGCGATCCCAATGGAGGCCATCTGCGATTCGCCCGGCCTCGGACAATTGGCATGGAAGGCTGCGCTCGCGCGTGACGTGCCGACGCTCATGCCGCTCATCCTGCTGATTGCCGCCGTCATTCAGGTGGCAAACATCGCCGCGGAGGCTCCGGCCGCCGAGGCATGATGCTCAAAGTATTGGCGGTTTCGATTCTCGTCGCTCTGGCGCTCGCCGGCGTGTTCGCGCCCTGGATCGCACCCTATCCGTACGAGTTCCAGGATCGTGAGGCGCCGTCGCTCGCCCCGTCCGCGCAGCACTGGCTCGGCACGGACGACTTGGGACGGGATCGCTGGTCCCGGTTCCTGTACGGCACCCGCATTTCGCTGACGCTCGCTCCGGCGGCCGCGCTGCTTACGTTATTGGTAGCGGTGCTGGTCGGCGTGGCGGCGGGCGTGGCCGGTGGTTGGGTGGAACAGATGCTGCTCGCGGCCACGGACTTGTTTGCGTCCATGCCCTGGCTGTTCCTGTTGCTGATCATTCGAGCGGCGCTGCCATTGAATGTGCCGGCCTGGACCTCGGTCGGGATCACGTTCGCGATGCTGGGTCTGGTGGGGTGGACCGCCGCCGCTCGCGTGGTGCGGACTGCCGTTCGCGCGGCGCAGGACGATGGATTTCTGCTCCAGGCGCGGGCGATGGGCGCGAACGCCACGCGCATCTGGTTCCGGCATTTCCTGCCGAACTTGCGTCCGATTTTATTGGCGCAGTTCTGGATTTCGATTCCCCTGTTCGTCCTCAGCGAGGCCAACCTCGGGTTGTTGGGCCTGGGGGTCGCGGAACCGCTGCCTTCCTGGGGCAATCTGCTATTTGAGTTAACCAGCCATCGCGAAGTGGCGGAGGCGCCCTGGTTGCTGGCACCGGCCGTGGCCCTGGTGGTGACGCTTCTGGCCATGCAAAGGCTCAGCCGGGAACCGTTCGCTCCGCAAGGGCAAGAAGGGATTCGATGATAGTCGTGAGGTTGGCAGTTCTTGCTGTGTCCGCCGCCGCCGCTGGGCTGGTGGTGGCGTCCGGCTCCGATCGTCCGGAACTGCGCTTTGCCATGCGTTCGGACCCGAAGACGTTTGACGCGCTGTTGGCGGCCGATCAAGCCAGTGAAATGGTGACGTTTCTCACCACGGACCGCTTGCTGTATCGCAATCGCAGGACGCAGAAAATCGAACCGGCGCTGGCCGAAAGCTGGAAAGTGCAGCAACAGGGCCGCCGCGTTGTGCTCGACCTGCGCAAGGGTGTGCAGTTTTCCGACGGTTCGCCGTTCACAGCCGCCGATGTGGCGTTTACGATTCGCCGCCTGGCGGACCCGAAGCTGAATTCTCCGAAAAGCAGTGTATTTCGAACGGCGGACGCCGCCGCCACAGTGGAAGTGCTGTCGCCGCACCGGGTGGCCATCACGTTTCCGGCGATTGTGCCGGGAATCGAGAACGAACTCGCGGGTATTCCGGTCCAGTCGGAAAAGAATCGGGAAAAGGCCGTCCTCGGGCCGTATGTTGTCACGCAATATCAGGCCGGTTCGCTCATCGTGCTGTCGCGCAACCCGTACTACTGGCGGATGGAAGACGGGCGCCGACTGCCGAAGATCGACACGCTGCGTATCTCCATTCAACAGAACGCGGATATGGAAGCCGAACGCTTCCGGCGCGGCGAATATCATTTGCTCGAAAGCGTCGATCC
>JAFDVT010000714.1 GCA_018268875.1 Acidobacteriota bacterium | reverse complement strand
TGGCGCGTCCACCCGCACCATACGTGTCATCGGCGTACTGCTCCTGTTCCTGCTCCTCGCCCTCGCGACGCTCCAATACTACTGGATCGGCCAGTTGAGCGAGGCCAAAAAGACGGAGATGGAAGCCGCCCTGCAAGCCTCGGCCGTCCGTTTCACGGGCGAATTCAATCGCGAAATCGGCCGCATGTTCGGCGCCTTGTTGATCGGCCGTTCGTGGTCGGAATCCGACGGTGGCATCGAGCGCTACGTGGACCGTTACCGCTTCTGGTCGTCCTCCACCGCGCATCCCCGTGTCGCAAAACGCTTCTTCGTCACGCGAGGCAAGCAAATCCTGCTCCTCGACACCGAAGAGATGGATTTCGAAGAATCCTCCTGGCCTCCAGATTGGTCCATCCTCCGCGAGGACCTCGACCGCATCGCCGAGCGCGTCGCCAACCGCGGACCTGGCCCATTCCCCCGTGGCGCGTTGAATGGCGCGGCCGAAAAGCTGCCCGTGTTGATTTCGCCGCGCTTTGAACGCGACTCGTCCGGCGAGCTCAAATTCGTGGGATGGCTCCTTGTCGAACTGGATATCGAATACTTCCAGAACGAATTGCTGCCCGAAATGGCCAAGCGGAACTTCGCGGCCAACTATAGGGTGCTGATCACCAGCCGCGTGAACCCCGAACGCGTGATCTTCGCCACGGGCGACCCCAAGTCCTTCGGCGAAGCCGACTACGAAACGCAGATGTTCGAGCTGATGGCCAACGACGAACGCGGCCGCCGCTTCGGTGGACGCCGTGGCGGCGGTGGTGGACCAGGTGGTGGTGGTGTTGGTGGACCCGATGGGCCTCCGCCCCCGCCTCCTCCCCATCGCGAAGGCGACGCTGGCGGTCCTCCCCCTGGCTTCGGTGGTGGTGGTCCGCCGCCGCAGAACGGACCGGGGGGTGGACCGCCGCCCAATGGTCCCGGCGGACCTGGCGGAGGTCCTCAAGGCCGTTGGATTCTGAAGGTAAAGCATTCCACGGGCTCGCTCGAACAGGCGGTCCAATCGCTTCGCTACAAGAACCTCGGCATCAGTTCGGGCATCCTGCTGCTGATGGGCCTCACCATAGGCGCCTTCATCGATTCTGCAAGGCGCGCCCAGTTGCTCGCGCGCCAGCAGATGGAATTCGTGGCGAGCATCTCGCATGAACTCCGCACGCCGTTGACCGTGATCTGCTCGGCCGGCGACAACCTCGCGGGAGGCGTCGTCAAAAGCGACGCGCAGGTCAAGCGCTACGGCAACCTGGTACGTTCCGAGGGCCGCCGCCTGGCGGACATGGTGGAACAGATCCTCGGCTACGCGGGCATCCAGCGAGGCCGTCTTCCGGCTCGCGAACCGGTCGAATTGAGCAGCGTTGTCGACAGCGCTCTGCACGCCTCGGCGCAGATCCTCGAGGCCAAGGGCGTCACCGTGGTGCGCGATGTGGAACCAGGCTTGCCGCCGGTTTCCGGCGACGCCGCGTCCCTGTCCCATACGGTGCAGAACCTGCTGACCAATGCGGCAAAATACGGCGGCGACTGGGTTCGTGTCGCAGCCTCGAGCGCCGGCAACGGCGGCCGCGTCCGAATCGTCGTGGAGGATCGCGGCCCGGGCATCGAATCCGGCGAACTCCGCCACATCTTTGAACCGTTCTACCGGGGCAAGAAGGCGGTGGACGATCAGATCCACGGCACGGGCCTCGGGCTGAGCCTGGTGAAGCGCATTGTCGAGGCGCATTCCGGCAAGGTGTACGCCGAAAGCACACCGGGTCAAGGAACGCGGTTCACGCTGGAATTACCGGCCATCACAAATATCGCCGCCGTGGCGGGAACGGGTGCAACCGAAGAGCAACCCATTCGCGCCGGCGCGCATCCTACGGAATCATGAAACCTCAAGTGTTATTGGTGGAAGACGAGCCTGGAATTCAAATGATCCTGGCGGATCGTTTGGATTTGGAAGGCTACGAGGTGGACACCGCGGAAGACGGTGATACGGGTCTGCACAAGGCTCTGAACGGGAAATACGACCTCGTCATTTTGGACGTCATGTTGCCCAAAAAAAGCGGCTTTGAGGTTTGCCGCACCATGCGCCAGAACAACATCATGACCCCGGTTTTGATGCTAACGGCCCGAGGCAATGTGGTGGATAAGGTGACCGGTCTGCAAATCGGCGCCGACGATTACTTGACCAAACCCTTCGACACGATGGAACTGGTGGCGCGTCTGCAGGCTCTATTGCGCCGTTCCCAGATCCCAGGCGCGCGCCTGTCCGACACCTACGAGTTCGCGGACGTCAAAGTGGACTTCAAGCGTTCCGAAGTCACCCGGGCGGGAGCGGTGGTGCCGATGTCGGCCCGCGAGTTCCAGTTGCTGCGTTACCTGATCGAGCACCGCGACGAAACGATCTCTCGAGAAGAACTGCTCAAAGAGGTGTGGGGATACGAAGCGACCCCGGAGACGCGAACCGTCGACGTCCACATGGCCTGGCTCCGCCAAAAGCTGGAAGAGAACCAAAAGTTCCCGAAGCATTTCGTCACCGTGCGCGGCATGGGCTACCGGTTCTCGGAAGCCTAGATCGTGGGATTCACCTCCGGCAGCTTCTGGATGGGATAGATGTGGAGTTTGCCGGCCGTATCGGCGAAGATCGCGCTATGGTCTCCGGCAGCATCCTGTATTCCGGTATTGATCGGTGTCATCGCCACACCATTCTTTTTGATCAGCTCGGTATGCGGGGTGAGCGGATTCCTGCCCGCTTCCTCAGGCCAAGCGGCATTGTAGACCTCCACAATCGGAACATTCCGCCCCTTATGCAAGGCACTGTTCTTGTTCCAGCCATCGCAGTTGAAAACGTACCCAGTGTCTTTGGTTACCGCGGCACTGTCCAGTGAGATGCTCATCCCCGCCGACGGCACCAGTTGGATGTCCAGCGGGACCTTGGTGCCGGACGATCTGGCCATCGCGCTGGTCGAATGATCCGCGCAGATTTCAAGCCCGAAAAGCACCATGCGCGGATCCGCGGCGCCCGGAAGATCAACGATCGGACCCGGTTTCCGGGCGCAAGCGAACGTGAAATCCTGAAACTGCATGCCTGTCCGCTGGCGCGCCGCGATCAAGACGCCGCGATTCCCGACGCCCCTCTCCTCAAGCAGCATGTCTAGCAGCTTGCGCGTGATGCCGGTCGGCGCCAGCGTCCAAACCGGCGCCGTATCGCCTTTCGGCGTGGCGTCCCAAACATCGGAGAAGGTGTCCTTGTCGTCCGCCGCCAGGTCTAAGGCGATCTTTTCCAGCAGTGCTTTGGTAGACCCGGCCATCGGGGCAAAGTTCTTGATTCCGGGCTCCGCCGTTGCCGGTGTATCGCATGTGGCGATCACGCCATTCACCAGGTCCAACAACTCAGGGGCCGATTTGCGTCGGAACGCAAGGTTGTTCACCTTTCCTGCCGACTTGCGCAACAGTCTCCACGCAACAGCCTCCGGCGTGAGAACAGATTCCGTCTCCGCACAGTACTTCGCAAGATCGGATAGCGGCATCGCGGTCGACAGCTTGCAGGCTCTGATTTCTCGCACCATCGCCACCGGCCCCTTGGTTGCTTGCTGACCTTTGAGAGTGACCTTCAGCGCATTCCAGTCGCCCGGCGTGAGTCCTTGCTCTGTGAACAGCGCGGCGATGGACTTGCCACCCAACGTCGGTTCTGGATCTGAGACCAACTCGCTCAGGTATCGAGCCATCGCGCCTTCGTTCTCAGTCTCCCCAAAAGTCCCACGCGCAAGCTCAGTGGTCATCTGGACGCGTTTGGCCAAAGGGTCTTTCTTCAGCTCTGCGTCAGACAATAGCTCCGCTGAGAACTCCGCTTTCTGAATCATCCTGGTGTATTCAGGACCGCTGGCACCTTTGAACTGACAGCCTCCGCGAATCACCGGCGCGTTGTTGAACATCTCGAAGGCGCCGCTTGCGCCGTTCAGGTCGCTCCATGCGGGCCATGTGTATTGGCCATTCACCGTGCCAAAGACGAATAGCCAATGCTTCCAACTGGCTTCCTCCACAAGTTTCTGCAACTCGACGACGAGATCAGGCAGCGTCGCGATCTCATAGCCGCCGTACTTGCCCAGAAAGAAGCACTCGGGAACCATAAAAATCTTGAGCTCGTCCGCGCGATCCACAATCGCCGACTGCGCCTTCAGCAGGTTCGCCTTCAGGAACGCAACACGCTTTCTCACGTCCTCGGCGTCATCGAGGTCGCCGTTGTACTCCGCTTTCCAGGCGTTCGCTTCGTATTTCGCCTTCGGAATTGTCAGCAGGCAGTGACCAATAAACTGAACTTTCTTATACAGCGGCTCAACGTCGAATTCGAGTTCGCCGTCCTTGCCCGGCAGCAATTCGATCGTGTCGGAGACCCTGGGCAAAAGATCGTAGTGGTTCTGCGCCGGATCCACAAACTCGATCGTGATCATGTGCGTGCCAGGCTTGACCTTGCCAAAGTCGGCGACCCCGTCCGTTGTGTCGGCGGTCAGACCGCCCTGGTCGCTCGTCACCCGGACGACGACATTTTTTATCAGCGCTCGCGGATCGGGATCGATCGTGCAGAAAATCTTTACTTTCAGGCCGGAAAGCCGCTGAAGGAGGAACGGCACGTACGCGATCGTACCGTCCGCAATCTGCACGTCCTTCGATCGCGGATCGGGAGGAGAGTACTTTTCCAGAATCGCGCTGTCCAGGGCGCTCACCCGCACGGTAAGCGATGCCGGCTCCAGATTGGCCCGTTTTACCAACCCTTCGCCATTGGTTGGTCCGCTATCGCCGTCGCCGATGCGAATGGGAATGTTCGGAAGGTCAACACCCGCGTCGTCAGTGACGTGGACCCACAGTTGTCCCTTCTTCTTTTCGCAGGGAACCGAAATATGGCCCACCTGCCGTTCTTCGACACAACCGCATTTGACGGGTTGCTTACAGTACACGCAAGTCGCCACTTCAAGGCCTCCCTAGAACTAGGCGACGTAATGCTCAGAACGCGATCAAAATGCTGCCTTGCGTTTCCGCCTCATGCCGTTCGAAGATGGACAGCGCCTTGGCCTCGCCGGGAAGTGAAGGATGCGCCAGAATGTTGCGAGCCCATTCCTTGAGCGGACTACGTTCGAATCGGAAGCCGAACTGCAACCAGACGGTAGCAAGCGCCTGTACGCCATTGGCGGATTCCACGCCTAGGGCTCGTGCCTCATGAATCGCGCGCTGGACGAAAGCAGTGAATTCCGCGTCGCCTCCCAAAGCGCAGCAGGACTGCGGGAAATGGACTTCCAGGAATTCCCGCAACTCTTCGGCAAATTGGCGGGTGGCCGCGCTACCAAAGGCAGCCAGTTGGGCCTCTCGAATTCGGAGCATGTCACACCTTCCTGTAATCAGGGTGCGTCCACGGCGACCGGTACGGCCTTGCGAGCATCTTCGTCGCCTCCGCGTCCCCCACCACGACCTTCTTCGCCGGATCGTACACCATCGTGCGACCCAACTTCTGACTCATGTTCGCCAGGATGCAAC
>JAFDVT010000713.1 GCA_018268875.1 Acidobacteriota bacterium | reverse complement strand
GCACGTGCGAGGTCAGGAAAATGGTCGCGCCCTGGCGAACCTGTTCGAGCAGAATGTCCTTCATCAGACGCGCGCCGACGGCGTCCACGCCTTCAAACGGTTCGTCCATCAGGAAGAGTTGCGGACGGTGGATCAAGGCCGACGCCATGGCGACGCGCTTGCGCATCCCCTTCGAATAGTCGCCGATCAGCTTGCCCTTCGACCCGTCGAGTTCGAACAGTTCGATGAGGCCTCGCGCACGCTCGCGAGCCTGCGTCTGTTCGATACCGTACATCCGTCCGACGAACTCGATGAACTCGATTCCGGTCAACTGGTCGAACAAGAGGTTCTCGTCAGGCACCAGACCGATGCGCTGTTTGATCTCGATGCCTTTTTCCGCGAGCGGCAGACCGAGGATCTCGATTTCGCCCGACGTGGGAGGCGTAAGCCCCATCAGCATGCGGATGGTAGTGGTTTTCCCGGCGCCATTCGGTCCAAGGAAGCCGAAGAAACAACCGCTGGGCACCGAGAGGTCGAGCCCGTCCACCGCGGCTTTCTCTCCGTAGAGTTTTCGTAAGTTCCGGACGGTGACCGCTGGTGGGGATTCCATCAGTTCTTCCATGTTAACCCTCATACCGCGCCCGGGCGCACCGATAAGGTTTCCATGGCCGTACTGGCGCACCAAGGGGCGAACTATCGGGAGCGTATCAAGAAAACGCTGACGGAGTTGCCGCCATTTTCACCGATTTTGAACCGATTACTGGCCAGTCTTGCCCAGGAAGACGTCTCGTTTTCAAAAATCGCCGACTTGATTGAAAAGGACACGGTGATTGCCGGCAACATCCTACGCCTGGTGAATTCCGCGTTGTACGGGCGCCGGGGCGAGATCAACTCGGTCCGCAGCGCGGTTTCGCTATTGGGCGTCATCAAGTTGCGCAACTTTGTTTTAGGCCTCTCGGTGTCGCGCATGTGGAGTCAGGTGCAGTGGCCCAAGTCCTGCAGCGCCGCCCGGTTTAACCAGCACGGCGTGGCAACGGCAGTCCTTGCGGACCTCATTGCCCAGCAGAGCGTCGTCGAATACCCGGAAGGCGCCTTTATCGCCGGCCTCTTCCACGACATCGGCAAAATGCTGATCGCCTTGGGTATGCGCCGCGAGTGGGACGAGATTTACTCGAACTACCACAAAGGTGGTACGCCGCTCATCGAATGCGAACGGCAGATCCTCGGCACCACGCACGCGCATCTATCCGGCTTGGCCGTGTCGGAGTGGAATCTGCCCGAACCGATTTATCGCGCAGTCCTGCAACATCATGAGCTGCCTTCGATGGATCCTCATGGCGGCCCGATTCCGCTGGCCTACGTCGTGTCGGCGGCGGACCACTACATCAATCGCCACGGCCGCAGCATCGATCCGGACATCCAGGAAATCGACCTCGAACTGCCGCCCATGCCCCATGGGATGGACTTTACCGAGATTGAAGACGAAGTGCTGAAGAAGTTCGAAGCCGAACTGAGCGCCCTGGGAGCGTTCTTCAAATAACTAACGAGCCGCCAACCGGTTGTACTTTTTCAAGACTTCCACGGTACGGTCATGCGGAAGTCCCTGGACGGTATGTCCTTGAAAGCCGGTCATCGTCCGGCCGGCTACCAAGGCGTTCACAACCGATTCCTCTACCGCTTCGATGGTGGCGGTAAAGATCGCGTTCATTTCTTCGTTCGGCACCATTTTCAGGTCGCGAAGCCCTTTGGAAGCGGCCGCTCCCGCGTTGGCGGTCGAAAACGCGACAAAAATATCGCCGGACCCGTTTCCGGACGTCGACCCGGTTCGCGCGATGCCCATTCCCGCCCGCCTCGCCAAGCGCTTCAACTGATGCGGCAATAGCGGCGCATCGGTCGCGATCACGATAATGATCGACCCTTGTTCGGCGGGCCGAAACGCCCCGTCTGCGATCTCCTGTCCCACGGGCGTGCCCGCAATGCGAAGTTGACGCCGCAACCCGTAGTTGCACTGCACCAGGACGCCCAGCGTATAGCCGCCCGGCAGCATCCGAGACGCCGTCCCAATGCCGCCTTTGAATTCGTGGCACACCATGCCGGTGCCTCCGCCGACCGCGCCTTCGGCCACCGCGACGCCCGCCTTCGCCGTGTCGATCGCTTCAAAAGTGTGCTCGCGCTTGACGTGAAATCCGTTGATATCGTTCAGATAGCCGTCGTAGGTTTCGGCTACCACCGGGAGTCCCCAGCTCTGCATGCCAGGCTTGGCATTTTTCACCTGATGCTCGATCACGGCGTCGCGCACGATGCCGACGCTGTGTGTGTTGGTGATCATCACCGGGCCTTCCAAAAAGCCCGATTCCTCAATCCAGGTGGTGCCGGTCATTTCGCCGTTGCCGTTCAGGGAAAACCAGCCGGCAAAGACGGCGTCCGAATTGTCGCGCCCGCGAGGCAGCACCGCGGTGACCCCGGTGCGCACGTTGGCATCGCGAACAATCGTCGCATGGCCGACCGCAACGCCCGCGACATCGGTAATGGCATTCAAAGGACCGGGCTTGCCATCGAAAGGGATCCCGAGATCGCGCGCTCGGACGCCGGTCTGCGCCTGTGCGGCTGCCGCCAGCGACAGGACACCACAAAACAACGACAGTTTCACCATCTGAGCTATTCGCACGCCCCCATCCTGATCGGTCTCAACCGGCGGCACCGGCCTGTGCGGCTTGGTACAGCGACCAGGGTACCGGAATTGGCCCGCCGACGGGGTCACGCGGCGCTACGCGGTGAGGCCGATCGAAGGGGCGGCTTCCATCGAGGCCGATACGGCCGCGCCGATGATGGCGATTTCATGACCTCCCGGAACGATCTCGAACACGTAGCCCTGCATTGTGCTCATCATCACCATTTCGTGCATGTAACGGTGCAGCATGCTGAGATTCAGATAACGGGCGCTGGGGCCGGTAATGAAGAACTTGCCGGGACCCTCCATGTGGACGCTCGATGCGGTGGCGGCGGCAAGCGCGCGATGCCACAGCTTGACGAAGTCCATGCAGCGGGCGTCGCCTTCGTGCGCCTGCTCGAAGATTTCTTCGGGCTCGAGGTCCAGGAAACGCAAACGCATGGAGCGGTATCCCATGATGCCTTCGAGATGCCCGACGCCGCCGCAGGAACAGTACTTTTCCTTCGGGTCCAGGCTGACGATGGTGTGTCCGCCCTCCCAGATTTCGGCGCCGGAAGGGTAGCGGCCGTAGCCGATGCCGTTGCCCAAGGTCCACACGCGAATGATATGGTCCAACTGGTTGCGCGTGGCGGCAATGCCCGCGGCCACCACGTCGGCATCGTTCGCCACGACGACTTTGGGGGACTGGCCGTGCACTTCCAGATGCGCGCAGACGGCCTTGCTGATGTGCTGGCCTTTCATCTGCGGAAAGTTCGGCGACTCTCCGACAATGCCGGCCCGGATGACGCCGGGAAAGGCGAGGCCTACGGTGTCGACCGGCTGGCCGGCGGCGACTTCCAGAATGATGTCCGCCAATTTCTGCGCGATCTTGTCGGCTGGTAGCGTGGCCAGATCCTCGGCCACCCCGCCATGTTCGGGGTACTGCAGAATGCGTCCGGCAATCTTGCGGTTGCCGTCGACCAGACCGGCGGAGATGCCCTCCGCCGTTACAATTCCTATGGAAGCGCCCATTGGGTGGCCCTCCTTTAACCCTTGGCTAATTTGTTGAGTCCGTTGAAAGCCGCGGCCTTGTAACACTCGGCCAGCGTGGGGTAGTTAAAGACGGTGTCGACAAAGTACTGCACCTTGCCTTTCAGCGCGAACACCGCCTGCCCGATGTGGAGGAGTTCGGCGGCGTTGTCGCCAATGATATGAACCCCGAGCAGCTCGAATGTTTCCCGGTGAAAGATGAGCTTTAAGCGGCCAGTGGTGTCGCCGCGGATCTGCCCGCGGGCCGATTCACGGTAATAGGCGACGCCGACTTCATACGGCACGTCCTCGTCGGTGAGCTGTTCCTCGGTTTTGCCGATGAACGAGATTTCCGGGATCGTGTAGATGCCGTAGGGGTAGTTGGCGGGATTGGACTGCGCGTTGATCTGGAAGGCGCGGGCGGCGGCAATGCGGCCCTGCTCCATCGAAACCGAGGCGAGAGAAGGGAATCCGATGACGTCACCCACCGCAAAAATGTGCGGCACCTTGGTTTCGTAATCCTCGTTGACGGCGATGCGGCCGCGGTTGTCCGCCTCAAGGCCGGCCGCCGCCAGGTTGAGCTCGTCCACGTTGCCTTGGCGGCCGACGGCGTACAGCAGGGCGTCGCCGGCAATGCGCTTGCGGCTTTCGAGGTTGGCGATCACTCCTTCGGACGTTTCCTCGACACTCACCACTTCCTCGTTCAGGCGCATGGTGACGCGCGAATCGCGGAGATGGTACGACAGCGCTTCGACGATTTCCTGGTCTGCGAATTCGAGCAGGCGCGGACGCTTTTCGATGATCACCACACGCACGCCGAGCACCGCGAACATGCACGCGTATTCGACACCGATGACGCCGCCGCCCACCACGATCAGCGTTTTGGGAATCGTCGGCATGTCCAGAATCTGGTCGCTATTAATGATCGTGCGGCCGTTGATGGGCACGCGCGGCGAACTGGCCGGCTTGGTGCCGGTGGCGATGATGATGGTGCTCGCGCGGTATTCTGACGTCCCGCGCGCGCCCTCGACCGCGACGGTGTTGGGGCCGGTGAACCGCGCCGTGCCGACCAGCATTTCGACGTTGTTGCGAGACAACTGCGCCTGGATGACGTCCACTTCCGTCTTAATCACATGCTGGACGCGGAAGGCCAGGTCCTGCATGGTGATCTTTTCCTTCACCCGGTAGCTGATGCCGTAGATGTCCCGGTACGCGTAGCCGGACAGGTGCAGGACGGCTTCGCGCATGGTCTTGCTCGGAATGGTGCCGGTGTTGATGGACGCGCCGCCCACCACCTCCCGTTTTTCGACAAGGGCGACCTTGCGGCCGGCCTTGGCGCCCTGAATCGCGGCCCGCTGACCGGCGGGTCCGGATCCGATCACGATGAGATCGTAGCTTTGCATGACGTAAGTTTTCAGTGACTGCCCAGGCAGACGAGCCGGACGAAAAGTCCTGGTACGTCCGGCACTCTTTATCTTAATCGGTACGCCGCCTCCCTTTATGCACGGAACTGCGACTGCTCCCGCAATTTTTTTGGCCAAAGCCTGGCCGCGCGCATGCTACGATGCCTTTTTCCCCCTCCTTTTCCGTATGCTGCAACTCTCCCTGGCCGAGAAGATCGTATTCCTTTTGCTTACCGCTACATCCGGTTACTTGTTCTGGATGCGGTTCGGCAAGGTGGTCCATACGATTCTGGGCGCGCGCAAAGATCCCGGCTTTTCGATCCATCCGATCGGACGGCGCGCCTGGGATTTCTTTTCGGAAGTCCTGTGCCAGAGCAAGGTGATCAAGGAACGACCGCTGCCGGGGTTGGCGCACGCGTTTGTGTTCTGGGGATTCCTGGCGTTCGCGCTGATTACGCTCAATCATTTTGCCGCTGGCCTGGGATTCGCGTTCCTGCACCGCGGCAACGTCATCGCCGATTTCTACTTCTACCTCGCGGCCTTCTTCGCGGTGACGGTTGCGGTGTCGATCACCGGTTTGTTCATCCGGCGGTTCTTTGTGCGACCGAAATGGCTGGGCGACAAGGTTTCGAAAGAATCCGGCTATATCGCGTTCCTGATCTTTACGCTGATGTGGACCTACCTCATCACGTTCCTGCCGCAGTTTGCCGAAGGCGGCGAATACGGACAGCTGATCTGGTGGTTGCACACACTGTCCTTGCTGACGTTCCTGCCGCTGATTCCGCATACCAAGCATTTGCACCTGGTGATCAGTCCGGCGACGGTGTTCCTGTCGCGGGGTGGGTTCAGCGATATCGCGCCGTTGTCGGGGGACGAGGACATTGGTCTGTACAAAGGCACCGACCTGACGCAGATCACTGCGTTGCAGGCGTATTCGTGCGTCGAATGCGGCCGATGCCAGGAACATTGCCCGGCCAACAACACGGGCAAGGAACTGAATCCCAAGCAGATCATTCTGGGTGTGCGTTCCTACCTGAACGCCGAAGGCGCGCATTCGGAAAAGCCGCTCATCGGCGAATGGCTGACCGAGACGTCGATCTTCCAATGCACTACCTGCGGCGCCTGCGAATACCAGTGTCCGCTGGGGATCGAACATTTGCCGGTGATCGTTGGATTGCGCCGCGGGCGCGTGAACACGGGCGAATGGGAAGACGATTACGGCAACAAGCTGTTTCTGAATCTCGAAAAGTACGGCAATTCGCTGGGGCTGTCGGCGTCCGAACGGGATAAGTTCATCAAGAAGCAGGAATTCCCGATCTTCGACGGCACGCAGGAATACCTGCTGTGGCTGGGCTGCATGGGTTCGTACGATCCGCAGGGGCGCGAGATTGTGACGTCATTCGCCAAGGTGATGAACTACCTGGGTACGACGTGGGGCGTGCTGAAGAAGGAAAAATGCACCGGCGACCCGGCGCGGCGCCTGGGCAACGACCTGGTGGTGGAATCCCTGGCCGAGGCGAACCTGAACGTCTTCAAGGCGCAGAAGGTGACCAAGATTGTCACCATCTGCCCCCACTGCATTCGTACCATGGCGGTGGATTGGAAAGAGTACGCGGAGAAGTACGGCGAGGCTCCTCCGATCGAACATCACAGCGAGTTCCTGGCAAGATACAAGGACAAGCTGCCGTCGCAGACCATGGCTGGCCAGAAGGTGGTTTACCACGATCCGTGCTACCTGGGACGGTATCGCGGCACGTACGATCAGCCTCGCGACGTGATCAACCACTTTGCCACGGAAGTCGATCCGGCGCGGGCACGCGAACGTAGCTTCTGCTGCGGAGCGGGCGGCGGACTGGCGTTTTTGGGCGAAGAACACGGCGACCGCGTGAGCTACGCGCGCGCCCAGGAACTGGTGGACACCGGCGCGGACGTCGTGGGCGCGGCCTGCCCGTTCTGCAACACGATGTTCCGGGATGCGCTGGTGAACATCGCCCCCACCGGTCCGAAATTGATGGACATCGCCCAGATCGCCGCAGCGTCGTTGCCGGAAAATTCAGCGTCCTAACGGTTCGGTTTGGAAGTGTTTCGTGTCATACTGACTGTGCTGTTGTGAACTATAAGTTACTAGTCAACTGCTACTTATAGTACGGCAACAGTGCCGCAGCCTTCTTTGACGGAAACACTTTTCCCATGACCTTCACTCGAATCCTACTTCTCGCGATCGCCTGCCTGGTGACTGCCAAAGCTGACTATCTGTTCCTGTACTCTGATCCCGACAACGTGGCGTTTCGCTCTTCGGTGTCGTCGATTCTCGGCAGTCCGGTGGCCTATGTCAATGCCGGTTCGACTACCCCGAGCCTGGCGCAATTGCAGGCATACCAGGGTGTGTTCACCTGGGTGAATACCTCTCTGAACGACCCCACGGGATTGGGGGACAATCTCGCTGACTACGCCGACCAGGGCGGACGCGTGGTGCTTGGTGCTTTTGCTACGTATACGCAGTTCAATGCGCTTGGCGGACGGATCATGACGGCAGGCTATTTGCCGGTCGCTTCGCCGTCCGGCGATAATTATTTTGCGAACGCGGCCTATGCGGGAGATGGAACGGGTGCGTTGTGGAACGGCGTCGGATCATACAACGCCAAGTACCGCGACAAGGTGGTGCTGCAGGGCGGTGGCGTGTTGAATGGAACGTTTGTCGACGGTTCCATCGCGGGCGCGGTGAACACCGCTGGCAACGTCGTTTACCTCGGCGGCATGGCCTCGACCGGCACCAGTGGAGACGCGGCGCGGCTCCTCGCCAACGCGTTGCGCGAGCCGCTGACGTCGAACGTGCCCGAGCCCTCAAGCATCCTCGTGCTGAGCAGTGCCGGACTTGTGGCGATCGGCGTCAGCCGGCGGCGCCGCCGCTAGTTTGTTCCTGTATTCGAGAGGGGCGTTTGAGGTTGTCCCACAACCTTGAAGCCCCTCCTTTCCATTGCGCCCCACCCGCCTTTTTTCCCTCGCAACGCTTCGATCAGGCCTTGTACGCGCCACCAGGTGAGCAACTGGCGGAAGCCAAAGTTTTCCGCGATGGCCGCAAAGAACAGGCGTCCCGTGTGTTTCCACGACGGGTACCGGCAGGCTGTGTACTCTTCGAGCAGCACGGCGCTGGTCGACAGCAGAATCCCAAACAGGATCGACACGGTGAAGAACAACGCGGCGATGGACGGCGCGATGATCTGGAACACGAGTCCGATGATGGTGAGAACGTAGCCGAGGAATTCCACCGCGGGCCCCAGGGTTTCAAACAGCGCGAAGTAGGGAAACGCGAACATCCCCACCACGCCGTAGCGGGGATTGAGGAGCATCTCGCGATGCCGCCACAGGCTTTCGACGGCGCCTCGCTGCCAGCGTTTGCGCTGCCGCTGCAGGATCTTCAATGACTGCGGTACTTCCGTCCAGCACACCGGCGAAGCCACATACGCGATGCGGTACGGGCGCTTCTGGTCGAGAAACAGATGGTGCAGGCGGACGACCAGTTCCATGTCCTCGCCGATGGTGTCGTGGTCGAAGCCGCCGGCCTCGAGCACAGCGTCGCGGCGGAAGAGGCCGAAGGCGCCCGAAATGATCAATAACGAATTGATGAGGCTGAAGCCGACACGTCCGCCGAGGAAGGCGCGCAGGTACTCCACCGACTGAAAGTTCGCCAGGTGCGAGGACGATGTGCGGATCGTACGGACCAGGCCGTGTTCGACGTCGCAATCGTTGACCGCGCGTACCGTGCCTCCGACGGCGATGGTGCGTTCGGGATCCTCGAGGTACGCCTTCACCATGTTCAGCACGCCGTCGCGCTCGATGAGGGAGTCCGAATCGACCACCATGACGAGCGGGTTAGTGGCGGCGTTGAGGCCGACATTGATGGCGTCCGCTTTGCCGCCGTTGGCTTTGTCTACGACGAGCAGGCGCACGGGGTCCGCGGATTCGTAAATCTGTTTGACCGGCTTGGTGGCGAGGTTGCCGGTGGTGCCGCGGGCCGACTTGTACAGGTGGAACGAATCGACCAGGACCTGCAGGGTTTCGTCCTTCGACCCGTCGTTGACGACGATCACCTCGTAGTTCGGGTAGTTGAGGCGGAGCATGCCGCCGACGCTTTCCTTGCAGGTGGCCGCTTCGTTATAGGCCGGGACGATGAGCGAGACGCCGGGCATCAACGGACTCTTGAGCAACGCGTCCTGTTCCACGCGCGTGAACTGCTTGTGGCGCTTGGGCAGCGCGAAAAAGGCGATGGCGGCCAGGAAGAAGTAAATCGTGTTGATCGTGAAAACATACACGATGATGATGTTTTCGAAGAAGAAATAAACGCGGTGGGCCAGGACGTCGAGGCTCATGCGCTACGTCCCACGAAGGATTTGGGGCCGAGGGCGGCGGCGGCGCGCGCGGAGATGCGCGGGTCCTTCGAAAACAGCAAGCGGCCACGGACGACGCGGCGTCCTTCGGCTCCGTAGTTGGCCAGGGCCTGAAACGCCATGCGAGCCAGAAGTTCGTCCTCGTTCGACAGGAGTTCGCGAATGCGCGGCAAGGCAGAGGAAAGCCGCATGCGGCCGGCCATCGCCACGGCGGTACGCTGCACGTCGATATCGCGATCGTAAAGCAAACGGGTTACCTCGGCTTCGGCGAACATGCGGCGAGGCTGCGCTTCGGCCAGGCGCAGGGCAGCGCGGCGAACGTTCGCGGAAGGCGACCGCAACACGCGGGACCACACCGGTTCCGGCAGCATGATGCCGAGCGAAACCGCCATTTGGACACCGGCCTCGGCCTCATGCCCGGCTTGGTTCTTCCAAAGGAGTTCCGGCAGCAGGCGCGCGCCGAGGAACTGCGCGTAGGGTTGTAATTCCGTCCACAGGGCGGCGCGAACAAGCAGCGGGCTGGCCAGGATTTCGCGCAGGAGCTTCAACAACTCGTCGGGATTGGGCGAGCAGCGCAAAAGCGAACGGTAGGCGGCGATCGTGTCGTTCAGGCCCGGGTCCGGCGGCAGGAGATTGGGGTTCGCGCGGCCGGCCGGGGGCAGCAGGCTGAGATTTTCGAGGCCCGAATGATTGCGCGCGGTGCGCCAGGATTGCTGGAACCCGAGCAGGTTCG